>JBHHYT010000014.1:0-32214 GCA_046757705.1 Thermodesulfobacteriota bacterium | reverse complement strand
AACAAGGGCAAGGCGATAGATCTCGCGATAAGCCAGATCGAGAAGCAGTTCGGCAAGGGCTCCATCATGAGGCTCGGCAAGGACGGCTCCATCGCCAACGTGGCTACCATCTCCACCGGCTCCCCTGCCCTCGACATAGCGCTCGGCGCGGGCGGCGTGCCGCGGGGCAGGGTCGTTGAGGTCTTCGGCCCCGAGAGCTCGGGCAAGACGACGCTTACGCTCCACATAGCCGCCGAGGCGCAGAAGGCGGGCGGGGCCGTGGCGTTCATCGACGCGGAGCACGCCCTCGACCTCGGTTACGCCAGGAAGCTCGGGGTGAATACCGACGACCTGCTGCTCTCCCAGCCGGACACCGGGGAGCAGGCGCTCGAGATAACCGACGTGCTTATACGGAGCGGCGCCGTGGACCTGATAGTCATAGACTCCGTGGCGGCGCTCGTGCCCAGGGCAGAGCTCGAGGGCGACATGGGGGACTCGCACATGGGCCTGCAGGCGCGGCTGATGAGCCAGGCGCTGCGCAAGCTCACCTCGACGATAAGCAAGTCCCGCACCTGCGTTATATTCATAAACCAGATACGCCACAAGATAGGCGTGATGTTCGGAAGCCCGGAGACCACCACCGGAGGGAACGCGCTGAAGTTCTACGCCACCATAAGGATGGACATCCGCAGGATAGGGCAGATAAAGCAGGCGGACGCGGTCATAGGCAACAGGATCCGCGTAAAGGTGGTCAAGAACAAGCTCGCCCCGCCCTTCAGGACCGCAGAGTTCGACATCCTCTTCAACGAGGGCATATCCACAGAAGGCGACATACTCGACCTCGGCGTCAACGCCGGGATAGTGGATAAGAGCGGGGCGTGGTACTCGTACAACAGCGACAGGCTCGGGCAGGGCCGCGAGGCCGCGAGGACCTTCCTCAAGGAGAACCCCGCATCGGCCGAAGAGATAAGAGAAAAAATATTCGAGCACTTCGGCCTGAAAACCAAAGAGGAGTAGAATATGCCAGATATCGACCTTAGCGCCATCCTGAACGTCGCCGTTAAAGGCAGGGCGTCTGACGTGCATCTGAAGGCGGGAGTGCCGCCTATCCTCAGGATAAACGGCAACCTCGTGCCCATAAAGAACCACGACAGGCTCGCCCCCGACATGGTGGCCAAGACCGCCATGAGGCTGATGAACGAGGCGCAGAAGGAGGTCTTCAAGGCGAAGAAACAGGTCGATATGGCTTACAGCGTGCCCGGCCTCGGCAGGTTCAGGGTCAATATATTCCAGCAAAGAGGCGCGGTCGGCATCGTGCTCAGGGTCATCCCCATAAGGATACAGACCTTCGATGAGCTCAACCTGCCTAAGGTGATCCAGAAGATATCCAACGAGACGCGCGGGCTCGTGCTGGCAACGGGCGTGACCGGAAGCGGAAAGTCCACCACCCTCGCGGCGGTGATGGACCACATAAACAACCACCGCTCCGGGCACATAATAACCGCCGAGGACCCGATAGAGTTCCTCCACAGGGACAAACGCTGCATCATCAACCAGAGGGAGATAGGCGTCGACGCGGAGACCTTCTCTGAGGCGCTCAGGGGCGCTCTGCGCCAGGACCCGGACATCATCATGGTCGGCGAGATGAGGGACCTGGAGACCGTGGAGATAGCCTTGACGGCGGCCGAGACGGGCCACCTCGTGCTCTCCACGCTCCATACGATAGACGCCATGGAGACGATAAACCGGATAGTCTCCGTCTTCCCGCCGTACCAGCAGAAGCAGATAAGGATACAGCTCGCCGGAGTGCTCAAGGCCATCATATCGCAGAGGCTCATGCCCACGAAGGACGGCAGGGGCAGGGTCCCGGCCGCGGAGGTGATGGTCTCCACCGCGCGCATACGCGAATGCATAGAGGACAAGGACAAGACCAAGGACATCTCGGACGCCATAACCAAGGGGCATACCACCTACGGGATGCAGACCTTCGACCAGTCGATACTCGCGCTCCTCAACAAAGGGCTCATCTCGTACGACGAGGCCATGAGGCAGTCGAGCAACCCGGACGACTTCAACCTCAAGGTAAAGGGCGTAACCGGCACGAGCGACATGAGCTGGAAGGACTTCGAGCAGGAAGACAAAGAGGAGAAGGTAGAGTCCAGCCCCGACATCGAGCGCTTTTAGCCCCGGCCATGGCGGGCGGAAAAGACGTCATAGACGCGGCCCTGAGGCTCCTGTCGTACAGGCCGCGCTCTGCACACGAGCTGACGCGCAGGCTCGCGGACAAGGGTTTCGAGGCCCCTGAGATAAAAGGCGCCGTGGGGTACCTGACGGACGCCGGGTACCTCGACGACGAGAGATACGCCGCTTCTCTGGCGGACTCCCGTGTGCGGAACAAGGGATGGGGGCCATCGAAGATCTCCGCCGACCTGGCCGCGAAGGGAATACCGAAAGAGATCATAAAAAAGACTATGGCGCGCATCGGCCCCGCCGAGGAGGGGACCGCCAGGGCCGCGTTCGCCAGATGGGCCCGCAGGAACCGGGTGGTCGACCGGCCCGAAGGCAAGGTCTTTGAAAAGGTCTTCCGCCACCTGAAGGCCCGAGGCTTCTGCACCTCGGCCATAATGAAGGCGCTCTCACGGAGCGGGGACGAGGACGGGGGCGGGGAATAGGGACGCCGCACGCGAGACCTTTTTTACCTGCCATCTGACCGGGGCAAGGGCGCGGCATTGCGAGGGACGAGGGGCGCTCGCCCAGTGGCAACCGCACCTTTTGAGGGCGAGACGGCCTTCCGGCGCGGCGGGGATGGCATGGCTTGAAAAATAAAAAACAGGGCGTACAGGGTGTAACTGCATTATGAAATCAAACGATATAAGGACCCGGTTCCTCGAATACTTCGCGAGCAAGGGACACACCGTCGTGCCCTCTTCGGGCCTCGTGCCCAAGGGGGACCCCACCCTGCTCTTCACGAACGCCGGGATGGTCCAGTTCAAGGCTGTATTCCTCGACGAGGAGGAGCGCGAGTACAAGAAAGCCGCCTCCTGCCAGAGGTGCATGCGCGCCGGGGGCAAGCACAACGACCTCGAGAACGTGGGCAGGACGCTGCGCCACCACACCTTCTTCGAGATGCTCGGCAACTTCTCCTTCGGCGACTACTTCAAGAAGGAGGCCATCGAGTACGCCTGGGAGTTCCTCACCGTGGAGATGAGGCTGCCGGTGGACAGGCTCTGGATAACGGTATTCGAGACAGACGACGAGGCCGCGAGGATATGGGAGGAGGTCGCCGGGGTACCGGAAGAGCGCATCCTGAGGATGGGCGAGAAGGACAACTTCTGGTCGATGGGAGACGTGGGGCCGTGCGGGCCGTGCTCCGAGATACTGATAGACCAGGGCCCCGAGCTGAGCTGCGGGGAGCCAACGTGCGCGCCCGGGTGCGACTGCGACAGGTACCTGGAGATATGGAACCTCGTCTTCATGCAGTACAACAGGGACGAGACCGGCAAGCTTGCCCCCCTGCCCAGCCCGTCCATAGACACCGGCATGGGCCTCGAGCGCCTTAGCGCCGTGATGCAGGGCAAGAAGTCAAACTACGACTCGGACCTCTTCATGCCTATCATCGACCGCATAGTGGAGCTTACCGGCGTAAGGTACGGACAGAACCCGGAGAGCGACGTATCCATAAAGGCGATAGCCGACCATTCGAGGGCGATAACCTTCCTGATGACCGACGGGGTGCTTCCGGGCAACGAAGGCAGGGGCTACGTCCTGCGGCGCATCATCCGCCGCGCGGCGCGCCACGGCAGGTTCCTGGGGCTGAAGGAGCCCTTCCTCTTCCACGTAAACGACCGTGTGATAGAGACTATGGGCGGCGTATACCCCGAGATAACGCGCGCCAGGGAGCTCGTCCACCGCGCCACGAAGGGCGAGGAGGAGAGGTTCTTCGAGACGCTCGAGCGCGGGCTCGCCCTGCTCGACGAGCAGGTGCGCTCGATGAAGGCCGCGGGGCTCACCACCATCCCCGGCGACGTCGCCTTCAAGCTCTACGACACCTTCGGTTTTCCGGCCGACCTTACGGCGGACATAGTCCGCAAGGAAGGTTTCTCCGTGGACGAGGCCGGCTTCGAGAGGTACATGGCCGAGCAGAGGAAGAAGGCGCGGGCCGCATGGAGGGGCGCCGAGGGAGCGGCCACCGGCCAGGAGCTCTACAACAGCATCGTGCGCGCGGGGGTGACCTCGCAGTTCGTCGGGTACCACATGGAGGCCGTAAGCTCAAGGGTGGTCTGCATCATAAAGGACGGCGTGAACGTCGATACCGCGTTCCACGGCGACACGGTGGAGATAATCACCGAGCAGACCCCCTTCTACGGCGAGTCCGGCGGCCAGACGGGGGACGCCGGGGTCATCGTAGGCAAGGGCATGGAGGTGGAGGTTACGGACAGCAGGCGGCCCGCCGAGGGGCTCATAGTCCACCACTGCGTGGTGAGGGAAGGCTCCATCTCCGTTGACGACACCGTGGAGCTCATACCGGACAGGGAGAGACGGGACGCCACGCGCAGGAACCACACCGCCACGCACATACTCCACGCCATACTCAGGAAGGTCGTAGGCGAGCATGTAAGGCAGGCCGGCTCCCTGGTCACACCTGACGGCCTGCGCTTCGACTTCAATCACTTCGAGTCCCTCTCGCGCGAGGAGCTCGAGCGTATAGAGCAAGAGGCCAACCTGGCGGTGCTTGCGAACGTCGAGGTCATAACCGAGGAGCTCCCCTACGGCGAGGCGGTCGAGAAGGGCGCGCTCGCCTTCTTCGGGGAGAAGTACGGCGAGAAGGTGCGCATGGTGCGGATGCCCGGCGTCAGCTCCGAGCTATGCGGTGGCACGCACGTAAGGCGCACCGGGGAGATCGGGCTCATAAAGATACTCGCCGAGGGCTCCGTGGCCGCTGGCGTGAGGAGGATAGAGGCGGTAACCGGCCAGGGGGCGCTGCGCTCCGTGGCGGCCGAGGAGGATGCCCTGAAGAGGAGCGCCGAGCTGCTCAAGGCGCCGAGGCTGGAGCTCCCCGAGAAGATAAAGAGGCTCGTCGAGCGCAACAGGGAGCTTGAAAAAGAGATAGAGCGCCTCAAGGGCAGGAGCAAGGCCGGGGCGGCCGAGGCCCTGCTCGACAGGACGCGCAAGATAAAGGACATCAACGTGCTCGCGGCCAGGGTCGAGACCGGCACGGCAAAGGAGCTCAGGGAGATGGCGGACGCGCTGCGCCACAAGCTCGTCTCCGGCGTCGTGGTGCTCGCCGCCTCGCAGGACGGCAAGGCTGTGATGCTCGCCGCCGTCACGAAAGACCTCTCGGGGAGAGTAAGCGCCGGGGAGATAATAAAAAGGCTCGCGCCGTTGGTGGGCGGCAGGGGCGGGGGAAAGCCGGAGCTTGCGCAGGCCGGAGGCACCGAGCCCGGCAGGATAGACGAGGCGATAGAGAAGGCGTACAAGACGGTGGAGGAGATAGCTGGGTAACGGCGCCGATGCATATGCGCGCAGGTTTGAATAGAAAAGGCCCGGTTTCTAAACCGGGCCTTTTCTATTCGAAAAATCGGCAAAACAGATAACCGCACCACCCTCCCCTCAAGGGAGGGGACGCTCAACCACTCACCCCTGCCCTTCTATAATTAGGGAATCAGGGGTGAAAAATTACTCCCCCTTTTTAAAGGGGGACAGAGGGGGATTTGTATTTGTCATTGCGAGGAGCCGAAGGCGACGAAGCAATCTCTTTTTAATTAAGAGAAAGATCGCTTCCCATTCACCTTTTAAAATGCAACCGGGCCGGGTTCCCGGCCTTGAAGACGCGCCCCCCCTACCTCGGTGAAAGAAGCAGGTTCATGTACATCTGGGCCATCTTGTCGGAGGGGTCCTTGCGCAGCACCTTGAGCCACTCGGTCTTGGCCTTCTCGTACTGGCCCATGGTGTAGTAGGTGAGCCCGAGCTGGATGCGGGAGGTAGGATAGTCCGGGTTTATCTTTACCGTCTCCTCGAGCTCCCTGACGGAGCTCGCGTAGTCCATCATGTCCCTGTAGACGACGCCGAGGCTGGTCTTTATGTCCACAAACTCGGGGTGGAGCAGAAGCGCCTTCCTGTACTCCTCCACGGCCTGCGCGTAGAAGCCGAGGTCCTTGTATATCGCGCCGAGCCCGGCGTGCATGTTGGCCACCTTGCCCTTGACGTACGGGTCGAGGTAGCTCTGCTCGTTCCTGCGGGTCTTGCGCGCCATGCCGTAGACCTCGGTGGACTTGTCGAACTGTCCGAGCTCGTTGTAGACCACCGCGAGGTTGAGGGAGACCTCGGTGTACTTCGGGTTTATCTCCAAGGCCTTCTTGAAGGCGTTTATAGCGTCCTCGAACCTCGAGCTGTGGTAGTAGACGAGGCCGAGCATGTTGTATACGTCGGCGAAGTTGCTCTTGTCGGCAGCGACCTTTTCAAGGTACTGGAGCGCGTTGTCGTAGTTCTTCTCCTCAAAGGCCTTTTTCCCATGGTCATAATTGTGCTGCCAGCCCTTGTCCATAACCCTCCCCTGGTAGTAACGTCAGAATTAGAAAAAAAACCGGATGAGTGCCGCCGGACGCCTCCCCTAACCCTCTTTGCTCAGGCCCTTTACCTCGCGCGCGAAAGGGCTCTGAGGGAATTCCTTGATGAGTGTCGCGAAGGTCTCATCGGAGAGCTTCTTCTCGCCGAGCCTCTTGTACGACTCCCCGATGTAGTAAAGCGCCTTGTCGGTGATGCCCTCGTCGGGGTAGTCCTTCAGTATGCCCCCGAGCCTGGAGAGAGCGCCCTTGTAGTTCTTGCTCTTGAAATAGAAGTGGGCCACGTAGAACTCCCTGTCCGCGAGCCTGCGCCTGAGGAACTTTATGAACTCCTTGGACCTCGCGTAATAGACGGAGTCCGGGTAGGTGGCCACGAGGTCCTCGAAGGCGAAGAGCGCCTTTTTCGTGGCGGTCTGGTCGCGGTCGTAGGAGAGTACCTCCTTGAAGTGGCTCATGCCCTTCTGGAAGAGGGCGTAAGGCGCCCTCGGGTGCATCGGGTGGAGGGAAACGAAGCTCGTGTAATAGGCGCTCGCGTCGTCGTACTTCTCCATGGCGTAGCAGGTGTCCCCGAGCCTGAGCTGGGCGCGCAGGGCGTATGTGCCCAACGGGTGCTCCTCGAGAAGGGTCTTGAAGCTCGTCTCGGCCTCCTCGTAGCGCTCATCGAGGTATGACTGCATGCCGGTGTCGAATAGTTCCTTGGGGTTACTCTGCCTGCTTACCGTGTTCACCCCGGCGCAGCCGAGAAGGGTGAAGGCCACAAGGACGAGGACAAGGCGCGCAAGCCGGGATGCGTTGAGGTGCTCTGCAAGGGGTCTTTTAATGGGGTCCATGGCTTTTTCTATAGAGTTAAGTGAGTCAGGTCGATGGCGTGATTAAAAAAGGACAATGGTATATACTCATATTAGCACAAAAACATTGGATTTTTCAAGCCAATTTTAAGGGCATGGGCGCGCACTTCTCCGTTATCCAGCCGGCTATACCGGGCGCGTCGAGCACGAGGTCGACCATGCCCGTGGATATGGCGGCCCGGGGCATGCTGAAGACCGCGGAGCTCTCGGAGGACTCGGCTATAAGGAAACCCCCCTTTTTCTTAATCTCCACGGCGCCGTGGCGCCCGTCCGTGCCCATGCCCGTGAGCACAACACCCACGAGCCCAGCGCCCCAGACCCCGGCGGCGGAAGCGAACATCCCGTCTATCGACGGTGCGTAGACCTCGGCGGAGTTCGCCCTGCGGAGCCTCACGGCCACCCGGTCCTCCTCCCGGACGAACGATATCTGGCGGCCTCCGGGTGCGATGAGCACCACGCCCCCCTGTGCCACGCAGCCGTCCTCGGCCACCCTCACCTCTACCTTTGCAAGAGACTTCAGCCTTTCGGCAAAGGGTCCGGTAAGCCACCTGGGCATATGCATGGAGACCACTACCACGGAGGCAAGGTCCTCGGGAAGGGCATTCACTATGCTCGAGACCGCGCGGGGGCCGCCGGTGGACGCGCCTATGGCAACCGCCGCCGGATAGCCGATGGCGGGCTTTTTTGAAAGCGGGCGGGCACGCCTGGCGTTGATGCGGGGGGCGAGAGGCACGAGCCGCGCCACGGCGTCTATCTCCCTGCACAGTTCGTCCTTTATGGAGAATATCTCCCTGCTGGCCCCGGTGGCCGGTTTTTCCACAAAGCCGGAGGCGCCGAGCTCGAAGGCGGCCACGTGGTCGGACCTCGACTTCCTGCCGCTCGCTACGATGACCGGAACGTCCCTGAAGAGGTTCTTGCGCATCCTCAGAAAACCGAAGCCGTCTACATTCGGCATCTCCAGGTCGAGCACGATCATGTCCGGGCCGAAGCTGAGGGCCTGCCTGCACCCGTCAACCCCGTCAACGGCCGTGGCGACCTCGGCTACCGTGTCCATGGAGCCGATGAGCCCGGCCATGGCCTGCCTGCTGAAGGCCGAATCGTCTATCACAAGCACCTTGTAACCCATCCGGACACCCCCCCTGAAAATACTTGAACCCAGACCTTATGAAATACAGATAAATGGTCGATTAATATGATACTTTTTGAACTAAAGAGATCCGGAACGGCAAACTCGCGCTCCACAGCGGTTCTCAGGGTATGGCATCCTCTGGTACCGGCGTGTCGAAAAAACGCAGCTCAGGGCCTGTCAGCAGCTCCTGGAGCCTGATTATGTGCACGTGCCTGCCGTCTGCCTCGAGCACGGCCTCGATGCTGTGGCTCCACGGCTGCGCCCCGCGCCCCCCGGCCTGCCCCTCGCTTTTGAGCTTGAGCTCCGTGCCCCCGGCGATTATGTCGGCCACCTCGTCAACGATGAGCCCCGCGACGTGCCCTCCGAGAAGGATTATCATTATCCTTGTGGGCTCCCCCCCCTGCGGCTCTATGCCGAACCTCTTGCGCAGGTCTATCACCGGCACGGCCATACTCCGCAGGCGTATGAAGCCCTCGACAAAGGAGGGGGTGCCGGGAACCTCCGTTATATCCCTGTACCGGATTATCTCCTTGAGGTCCTTTATGTCTATGCCGAAATCGCAATCGCCCATGCGGAAACGGACGAACTGGAAGTCGGGATGTATGTATTTTGACCTTATGGTCTTCATTTCATCGAATCGAACTCGATAAGCTTGACGGCGCTCAAAAGGCGTATCTCGACGTCCTTGACCCGTATTATGCCCTTGAGGAACTCGGCCCCCGCGCCCTGCCCGTCCCCGTCGACCGGGGCGAGCGAGCTTGCCGGGACCTCCTTGACTCCGGAGAGCTTGTCCACGATGAAGCCGGCCTTGAGGTCGTCTATCAGGGTGATGAGAATGCGCCCTCCCCTGCCGTTGACTGCCCCGATCCGGAGCCTCTGCTTCA
Organism: Thermodesulfobacteriota bacterium; assembly: GCA_046757705.1. Classification (GTDB taxonomy): domain Bacteria; phylum Desulfobacterota; class GWC2-55-46; order GWC2-55-46; family GWC2-55-46; genus JBHHYT01. The sequence goes on along the minus strand of JBHHYT010000014.1, from coordinate 22,811 downwards.
GGTCCATCACCGGGACCATCTCGCCCCGGACGGAGAGTATACCCTTTATGAACTCCGGTGTGCGGGGGACCTCCGTGACCGCCCTCGGCCTCAAGACCTCCACGGCGTCGTTGACCTCGAAGGCGTACTCCACCGTATCGAGGAAGAAGGAGATTATCTGGATCTTATCCTCCTCCCCGCTCCTGTGCTCGAGGCTATCTTCGTAGTTGTGCTCGGTGGGCGCCGCCGTCTCCTGGACGTGCGCATCCTTCTTTTTGGCGTACCCGAGCCTTATCGCATTATCCTTCATATCATCCTCAGCCCCTTACAAGGGACTTTCTCTCCTTCAATACCTGTTCGAGTATGCCTGTGACGTCGAGCACGAGTATGGTGCCCTTCTCTCCCATGTCCGTTGCGCCGGCTATGCCCGGGACCTTCAGTATCCTCGAAAGGGGCTTTATGACGACATCAAGCTCCTCGACCAGCGAATCGACTATTATGCAGAGCCTGTGCTCGGCAAGGCCCGCCACTATGCCGTAGCAGACCTCGCGCTCACGGGCCTGCTTGCCGAAGAACCGCGAGAGGCGGACCGAGGGCACATCCCTGCCGTTTACCGTTATGATGTCCTTGCCCGAGGCGTCGAGCGAGTCCCTGTGAAGCTCGATTATCTCGAGCACGGAGTTGAGCGCAACGGCGTACCTCGTTTCAGCGGCCTCCACTATAAGGGCCTGTATGATGGCGAGGGTTATCGGTATGGTAAGTATGAACCGGGTGCCCTTGCCCTTTACCGTCTCTATATCTATTATACCGCTAAGGCGCGTGATGTTCTCCTTGACTACGTCCATGCCAACGCCCCTGCCGGAGGTCTCGCTCACGACGTCCCGTGTCGAGAAGCCGGGCATGAAGATAAGGTCGAGGGCGTCCTGCCTCGACAGGGTCTTTGAGGCCTCCTTCGTCAGCACCCCCTTCTCGACGGCCTTCTCCTTGAGGAGCTCGATGTCCATGCCCGCGCCGTCGTCCTTTACCTCGATGACGACGTGGTTTCCCTTCTGATAGGCGCTGAGCGTTATGGTGCCGATGCGTGGCTTTCCGAGCGCCTCCCTGACTGCCGGGGCCTCCATGGCGTGGTCGAGCACGTTCCTTATTATGTGCATGAGCGGGTCGGCGAGCTCCTCGACGATGAGCTTGTCGAGCTCGGTCTCATCGCCGTGGGTCACCATCCTCGTCTCCTTGTGCGCCTCGCGCGATATCTTCGCCAGGAAGGTCTCGAACCTGCCGAAGAGCTGTCCTATGGGGACCATCCTGATGTCGAGGACGCTGTCGCGAAGCTCATTGAGCTTGCGCTCGAGGTTCTTCTCTGTCCTCGACAGCTCTATGCCGTAGACCGACAGCTCCTTCTCGTTGCGGAGGCGAGTGCTCAGGGACGCCACGTTGGTCTTCAGTATCCCGAGCTCGCTGATGATACTCATGATGTAGTCGAGCTTGCCGATGTTGACCCTTACGGTGTTGCTCACCCTGCGAAGCGTCTCTCTGGAGACGTCGGCCATGCGGCCGTGCCCCTTTATGACCTCGAGGGCCGGCTCCCTGCCGGTGCTCGTCGCGGGCCGGTGCGTGGCCGGCTCGGAGAGGACGGTTATCTCGGAGTCCGCCATGCCGCGCACCGTCTCAAGGATGTGCTCGCGGCTCTTGCGGGTGCCTATGAGTATGTTGAAGTAGAGCATCTCGTGGCTTGACTTTGTGGAAGGAAGGGTGGCTATTACCTCGGCCTTGGTCTTGAGCAGCTCGGTGAGTGCCACGTAGCCGCGGTCGAAGCTCGTTATCGGGAACTTGACGTTGACGATGAATATGTTGTGGCCGGCCCGCAGGTTCTCCCTGAACCTGTGCTCCTCGTAATCGGTGAGCACCGAGAGTATCTCCGAGTCTATCTTCTCCCGGGCATCGGGCTTGCGCGCCTGGCAGCTCCTCTTGAGCATGGCCTGCAGCCCCTCTATCTCGGCGGTAAAGTCCCCCCTGCCTTTAGATGATATTATCTTTACGAGAAGTCCATGGGAGGCTATGACGGAGTCGAGCACTTCGCCTGAGAGGGTTACCTTGCCCAGGCGCAGGAGGTCGAGGGTGTCCTCGAGGGAATGGCTGAGGGTGGTCATGTCCCGGAAGTCGAATATACCGGACATGCCCTTGAGGGTATGGGCGGAGCGGAAGATGCTGTTGAGCACCGCGGGGTCGATGATGCCCGCCTTTACGCCCTTTCCGAGCTTCATAAGCTCCTTGCCCATGGAGTTGAGTATGTCTTCCGCCTCGGCGAGAAACTCCTTGAACCGATCTCCCTTTAAGTCTCTTTTATTCACGATATCCTCGAAACGGTGTTGAAAAATGGGTCTTAGCGCCTACCTCTGGTTCGGCAAACAGCGGGCTTTGCTTTAATCGGAAGTGAAGCAAGGGGAACAGCCGTACAGGGCCCTCAGGGCCTCCCGAGTTGTGACCAAGAAGGTCTGGACCCTTGTGCCCGGCGCAAGGCCGCAAGGACGGGGGCGCCGTACGAAGACGCCGGCCGGTGCAACCCTCAAAGGGTACTTTTATTACTAATTTTACCACATCATAGACTATTAGCACACCTGGTTTTTTAAGTAAAGGCTTTGCGGCCCGCTCCCGGCCCCGGGCCGGAAAGCCTTCCCGGAGGGGATAAAAAAAGGGCGGAAAGCAAAGCTTTCCGCCCTTTGATGACCCTTTGCGTGCGAACCGGAGACCGGCCCTATGTGCCCATCTCCCATGAGGCGAGGTACTTTACCTGCTCGGGTGTGAGCTTGTCTATCTTCATGCCCAGAGAGGCGAGCTTGAGCCTCGCTATCTCCTTGTCTATGTCCTCGGGCACGGTGTAGACCTCGTTGTTGAGCTTGTGCCCCTTCTTCACGAGGAAGTCGGCGGCGAGCGCCTGGTTGGCGAAGCTCATGTCCATGACGCTTGCCGGGTGGCCCTCGGCGGCGGCGAGGTTTATGAGCCTGCCCTCTCCGAGCACGCAGACCTTGCGTCCGCTCTTGAGCGTGAACTCCTCGACGAACTCCCTTACGACGCGGCTGCCCTTTGCGATGGCCCTGAGGCCCTCGAGGTCGAGCTCGACGTTGAAGTGGCCGGAGTTGGAGATAAGGGCGCCGTCCTTCATCTTGGCGAAGTGCTCCTTCCTGATGACGTTCAGGTTGCCGGTGACCGTGCAGAAGAAGTCGCCTATCTTTGCGGCATCGGCTATGGGCATTACCCTGAAGCCGTCCATGACCGCCTCGAGCGCCTTCAATGGGTCGACCTCGGTGACGACGACGTTGGCGCCCATGCCGCGCGCCCTCATGGCAAGCCCCTTGCCGCACCAGCCGTAGCCGCATACAACGAAGATGGAGCCGGCCAGGAGCCTGTTGGTGGCCCTAAGTATGCCATCGAGCGTGGACTGGCCCGTGCCGTAACGGTTGTCGAAGAAGTGCTTGGTCGAGGCGTCGTTGACCGCGATGACGGGGAACTTGAGGAGGTTCGAGGCAGCCAGGCTCTTGAGCCTTATGACACCCGTGGTCGTCTCCTCGGTGGAGCCTATCACGTCCGTGGCGAACTTCTTCTTCTCGCTGTGCAGAAGGCTCACGAGGTCGGCGCCGTCGTCCATCGTGATGTTGGGGCGCTTGTTTATCACGGCGTTCAGGTGCTTGTAGTAAGTCTTGTTGTTCTCGCCCTTTATGGCGTATACGGGTATCTTGTAGTCCTTTACGAGAGAGGCAGCCACGTCGTCCTGCGTGCTCAGGGGGTTCGAAGCGCAGAGCGTTACGTCGGCCCCGCCGGCCTTGAGGGTTATCATCAGGTTGGCGGTCTCGGTGGTGACGTGCAGGCAGGCGGCTATCTTGGCGCCCTTGAGGGGCTTCTTCTTCGAGAAGCTGTCCTTTACGCGCCTCAAGACCGGCATGTCCTGCTCCGCCCACTCTATCCTGTTCTTTCCCTTCCCGCTCAGCTTGATATCTTTTACGTGATAATCCATCATTCCTCCCTTTATGTTTTTTTGTATTAGGCGATCTCCGAAGTGAAAAAACCCAAAAAAAATCTATCTCCCCGCGGCGGCCCGAAGGCCGCCCGGGAAGATAGGTGCTTTATACTCTCTGTTTGTTTATACGGTGAGCCCCGCCTCGGCCCTGAGCGCCTCGGCCTTGTCGGTGTTCTCCCACTTGAAGCCGTCGCCGGTCCTGCCGAAGTGGCCGTAAGCGGCGGTGTCCCTGTATATGGGCCTCAGAAGGTCGAGGTCCGTTATGATCTCCGCGGGCCTCATGCGGAAGTGCTTCTTTACGAGGGCCTCTATCTTCTCGGGGGCTATCTTCTCGGTGCCGAAGGTCTCCACCATCACGGAGACCGGCTCCGCCACCCCTATGGCGTAGGCGAGCTGCACCTCGCACTCGGAGGCGAGCTGCGCGGCCACTATGTTCTTGGCTATGTACCTGGCGTAATAGGAGGCGCTCCGGTCGACCTTCGAGGGGTCCTTGCCGGAGAACGCGCCGCCGCCGTGGCTTCCGTGGCCGCCGTATGTGTCGACTATTATCTTCCTGCCCGTGAGGCCGCAGTCGCCGTGCGGGCCGCCCACGACGAACTTACCGGTCGGGTTGATGTGGTACTTCGTGCGCTCGGTGATGAGGTTGGCGGGCACAACCTTCTTTACGACCTCTTCGATTACGGCCTCCTTGAGGGCGCTCTGCGTGACGTCCTCGGAGTGCTGCGTGGATACGACGATGGTCTCGATGTCCACGGGACGCCCGTCCCTGTACCTGATGGTCACCTGGCTCTTTGCGTCCGGCCTCAGGAAGTCGAGGGTGGAGTCTTTCCTGACCTCGGCGAGCTTCAGGGCTATCTTATGGGCAAGGTCTATGGGCAGGGGCATGAACTCCGCGGTGTGGTCGCAGGCGTACCCGAACATCAGGCCCTGGTCCCCGGCGCCCTGCTCCTTCGCCTCCGAGCTGTTAACGCCCATGGCTATGTCCGGCGACTGGCGGTCGAGGGCCACCATCACGGCGCACGTGCGGTAGTCAAAGCCCATGGATGCGTCGGTGTACCCGATCTCCTTTATGGTCTCCCTGACGATGTCCTGATAGTTTATCATCGCCTTCGTGGTAATCTCTCCGGCGATAAGCGCAAGCCCTGTGGTAACGAGTGTCTCGCACGCCACCCTGCTGGCGGGGTCTTCCTTTAAAAGAGCGTCAAGTACGGCATCCGATATCTGATCCGCCACCTTGTCCGGATGGCCCTCAGTGACTGATTCAGATGTAAATAGGTACTCCCTCATGCCCGTTTCCTCCTTTTTTGTCTATTTAAGGGGTAGAATTACTTATTATTTATTCTTTCAGTGTGATTGTCAACCAAAAAAGACCGCTGCGGGCGCACGCCCGGGCGCAACGGGTGTGCCGGGGGGCTCAGGGACGGGTCAGCTCCAGAACTCCTCCCTGTAGAGGTCGGGCAGCTTCTGGGTGATGTAGGTCTCCACCTCCTTGGCGGTGGCGAAACCCACGATGGTCTTGCATATCTTCTTCGCCTCCGCGTAGCTCACAGACCTCATCAGCCTCTTGACCCTGAGTATGGAAAAGGCGTTCATGGAAAGGCTCCTGATGCCGAAACCGAGCAGTATCAGGGCGTACTCCGGCTCTCCGGCCATCTCCCCGCAGACCGCCACGCTCACGCCGGCCTTGTTGGCGGCGTCCGCCACCGTCTTTATTATCCTCAGCACAGCGGGGTGGAACGGCTCGTAGAGGTAGGCGACGTGCTCGTTGACGCGGTCGATGGCCAGCGAGTACTGCAGCAGGTCGTTGGTACCTATGGAGATGAAGTCCACCTCCTTTACGATGAGGTCGGCTATGATGGCGGCGGAAGGCACCTCTATCATCACGCCCACCTCTATCTTATCATCGAACGTCTTGCCCTCGGCCCTCAATTCGTCCTTGGCCTCTTCGAGCAGGGCCTTTGCCCTGCGTATCTCCTCTATGCCGGATATCATCGGGAACATCACCTTTATCTTCCCGTAGGCGCTCGAACGCAGTATGCCCCTCAATTGGGTCTTGAAGATATCGACGTTCTTAAGGCAGAACCTTATGGCGCGAAGCCCCAGGGCCGGGTTTATCTCCTCGGTCTTATCCATCTGCGCCAGCACCTTGTCACCGCCGATGTCCAGAGTCCTTATGATGACCGGCTCCGGGGCCATCCTCTTGACCACCTGCCTGTACGCCTTCAGGTGCTCCTCCTCGGTAGGCAGGTCCTTGCGGTTGAGGTAGAGGAACTCCGTCCTGTACAGGCCTATGCCCTCCGCGCCGTGCTCGAGCAGCGGGCCTATCTCCTCGACTATCTCCATGTTGCCCATCAGGCGCAGCTGCCTGCCGTCGACCGTTTCGCTCGGCAGGTTCTTGTAGTGGAACAGGGCCTTGCCGTAGTTCTCGTAACGCTCCCTGCGCTTGCGGTAGACGTCTATCACCGACTCGGACGGGCTTATGATAACCGTGCCGGTGGTGCCGTCCACGATGATGGTGTCGTTCATCTCGGCCTTGCGCGTTATGTCCTCAAGGCCGACCACGGCCGGTATCTCGAGAGAGCGGGCCATGATGGCCGTGTGCGAGGTACGCCCGCCGACGTCGGTGAGGAAGCCCAGGACGGTGCCCTTTACCATCTGCGCGGTGTCCGCAGGGGTTAGGTCGTGAGCGATGACGATGGAGGGCGTCTTGATGTCGGCCACGGACTCGTGCGTCCTGCCCATCAGGTTCAGGAGCACGCGGTTGACGATATGCTCGATGTCCATCGAGCGCTCCCTCAGATACAGGTCGTCCATCTTGTCGAAGTACTCTTTTATATCCTTGAGTACGGATTTTATCGCCCACTCGGCGTTCACACGCTCGTCCCTGATGACCTTGATGGTATCATTGATGAGCATGTTGTCCTTGAGTATCATGAGGTGGGCGTCTATGATGCGGATGTGCTCCTTGCCCTTGCCGTCCGCCTCCATCTGTTTCTTGATGCGAAGGAGCTGGTCGCGCGAGGCCTTGATGGCCCTGTTGAACCGGTCTATCTCCTTCTCGGTCTCCGATATGTCGAGGTAGCAGTACTGCGAAGGCTCGATAACGCCCCTCTCCATGATATAGGCCTTGCCGATGACGATGCCCGAGGACACGCCTATACCCTTCATCAAGATGACCTGTTTCTTCACTTCACTCATCAGTCCTCACCGAACCCCTGGTCTATAAGCTCGCCGAGCGCGGCAACGGCCCCGTCGGCGTCGGACCCGGAGGCCTTTATCGTTACGCGGGCGCCCTGAGCGGCGGCGAGTATAAGGATCCCCATTATGCTCTTGCCGTTTACCTCCTGGCCGTTTTTGGCGACCACGATGTCGGCATCGAAGTTGTTCGCGACCTGCACGAACTGGGACGCGGCCCTGGCGTGCAGACCGAGCTTATTCTTTATGGTGAACGTCTTTTCGATGAAGCCCTGCCTATCCATCAATTCCATATTCCGCTCTTCAGACTCCTCTTGGTTGTATTCTGTTTTCTCAATTCTCTTTAACGCGCGGCTGTGAGCCGACAGTCAGGCTTGCGGTTTTTTGCTGTGCCCGTACGCGGTCGGCTCGCTCGCGGGCACGTCCCTTATGTCTATCTCCACGCCGAGGGCCTCGAAGCTGTCCAGGATGCTCTCGTCCTCGCTATTGACTATGACCGAGGAGGTGACCCTGCGCCCGTGGTCCTCGTGGTGGATATTGCCGACGTTTATCGAGGAGAACCTCATCCCCGCCTTGTATATCTTCATGGCGTCCCGCAGGTCCCCCACCACGAGGATGACCCGCTCGTCTTCCGTCCCTGCGTTGAGGAACTCGACGGTCTCCTCGACAGATTTGACGTAGACGTTGATGCAATTCTGGCCGCAGGACTCTATAATCTCACTGACGAGGACGTCCTTGGCGGCCTCGTCGGAGGCGACCACGAGGGTATCAGCCTCTATGAAAGGCACCCACGCGCATATGATCTGGCCGTGGAGCAGACGGTCATCGACCCGGACAAGTTTTACCATGGCGTTCTCTTCTTCTACTCTTTCGGGGCGGCCTCGCGGCACAAGCGCCGCCGGTCAAGCCCAAACACCGGACAATTCATCCATGAATTATCCGGAACGAAAAAGAAAAATGCGATTTTTCTTTTTCTTACACCTTCAATGCCTTGCGGCCATAGAAAATGGCGGCACATCCATGTGCCGCGGAAGGCATGAATAGAACAAACCTGCCCCCCATTCGATATTTTACCCCAAAACCCCGCCCGTTACCCTTTATTTCCCCTGCCTCCCCGCACAGGCGCGGCACCCCTGACGGCGGCAACAATCACTTCTTTTCCTTGAGCATGTCCCCGGCGAGCACGATGCTGCTCTGCCCGTATTCCTTGAGGTGCTGCGCCAGCTCCGGTATCCGCTTGTCGTTCCTGTGGCCGATGAACTTGAGGACTATCGGGAGGTTTACCCCTGTTATCACGTCCACCTTGCCCTCCTCCATGAGAGAGAGGGCGATGTTCGTGGGCGTGCCTCCGAACATGTCGGTGAATATGAGCACCCCGCCGCCGGTGTCTATCTCCTTGATGGCCGAGCAGAGAAGCCCCCTGATGCTCTCGGTGGTGTCCGAGTTCTTCACAGACACGGTCTTTACGTTCTCGAGCTTGCCTGTAATGGATTCGGCGACCTCCACCAGACATTCGGCGAGTTGTCCGTGCGTTATTATGACCGCTCCTATCATCTTCATACCCCGTTGCTTGTCTTTTTCTTGAGGATCTCCGGCTCCGCCGGAAAAACCGCACTCTCGCGTGACCCGCGCCCGTTCGCCGCAGCGGGACGCCGCGCCACTCCTGGCGCCACCCACCCCCTTGAGACCCTGCCCCCGCACGCCTCCCCATGCACCCATACTCCTCCTGCCCCCTCCCCATGTCCCACCCAGATAGCCCAGATAGCCCAGGTGGCCCGGGTGGCCCAGGTGACGGTCAGGACTTGTTGATGTCTCTGTGTCTTTTGCGGGCCTGCGCGAGCTCCGTGTTGAGCCCTGCCACGAGCGCCTCGGTTATTGCCACCGACCTGTGCTTCCCGCCCGTGCAGCCCACGGCTATGGTGAGATAACTCTTGCCCTCGTTCCTGTACAGGGGGATGAGGTACTCGAGGAAGTCCTTGAGCCTAACGAGGAACTCCTTGGTCTCGTCCCTTCCGAGCACATACTCGCGCACCCTCTCGTCGGTGCCGTCGAGCGCCTTCAAGTGCTCAACGAAGTACGGGTTCGGCAGGAACCTTATGTCGAAGACGAGGTCGGCGTCGGACGGTATGCCGTACCTGTAGCCGAACGAGATGAGGTTTACGGTCAACTTCTCGTTGACGGCCCCGGAGAAGTACTCTTTTATGAGCTCTCTGAGCTGGTGGACATTGAACGCGCTGGTGTCTATGAACTTGTCCGCGTAGGACTTGACGTCCTTGAGGAGCACCCTTTCGCGCGAGAGGCCCTCTGCGGGGCTCTCCCCGTCTGCCAGAGGATGCTTCCTGCGCGTTTCGCTGAACCTGCGAAGCAGGGATTCGTCGGATGCGTCGAGATAGATGAGCTCTATCCTGTAGCCCGTGTCCTTGAGCTCCTCGATGACCGGGACGAAGGCCTTGAGGAACTCCCGCTCCCTGACGTCGACCACGGCGGCGACCCTGGATATCTCGCCAGACTGCGAGAGCAGGTCCATGAACCTCGGAAGGAGGGCCACGGGCATGTTGTCCACGCAGAAAAAGCCCAGGTCCTCCAGGGCCTTCACAGCCGTGCTCTTCCCGGAGCCGGAAGGCCCGCTAACGACTACAAGGCGTATGTCCTTCAATCCGGCCTACCTTTAAGACCCTTCATGGCGTTATCCAGATGCAGCTCAAGGGTCCTTGCTGAGTTGTGCCCCATTATCTTGAGTATCTGGTTGCGCGCCGCCACCTCCACTATCGTGGCCACACTCCTGCCGGAGCTTACCGGCACCTTCATGTACGGCAGCTCCACACCGAGTATCTCGTGAGTGTTCTCGTCGAAGCCGAGCCTCTCGTACTCGCTGTCTGACTCCCACGAGACAAGCTCCACTACCACGTCCATCTGTTTTGTCTCCCTTATGGCGGTTATGCCGTAAAGGTCCTTGATGTTTACGATGCCGAGCCCGCGTATCTCCATGTGATAGCGGATTATGTCCGAGGAGGTCCCGAAGAGCAGCCCCGGGGGCATCTTCTTGACGATTACCACGTCGTCGGAGACGAGCCTGTAACCGCGGGCGACGAGGTCGAGCGCACACTCGCTCTTGCCTATGCCGCTCTTACCGATGATGAAGACGCCGACGCCGAGCACGTCGAGCAAGACCCCGTGGAGTGTGATGGATGGGGCGAGCTTCTCTTCGAGGAACTTGGTAAGCCTGTCGATAAGCACCGACGAGGTGAACCTGCTGACGAACAGAGGGATGTCCCTGTCGCGGCATATCTTAATGAGTATCTCCGGAGGCTTCAGGCCCCGGGTGACAATGATGGCAGGAAAGACGAGGCCGTCGAGTATCCACAGCTCCTCTTCTATGTTGACGTTGCAGAGGTTGTTGATATAGCCGACCTCTGCGGCGCCGAATATCTGTATCCTGTCCTGGTGCAGCTCCTCGTCGAGCATGCCCGTGAGCAGCAGGCCCGGCTTCTGTATCCTCGGGGTGGTGATGGTCCGGGCGAGCCCCTTCTCGCCGGCGACGACATCGATGCCGAGGTACCCGGCATTCTTCTCTTCTAAAAGTTCTCCTACCGGAAGACTCATGACATGACCTTCGGTCCACGCCCTTGTGCGGGACGGACGCTTGCTCAGATGACGGCGTTGTGCCTGTCCGCCTCCACAATGACCCTGTATATGTCCGGCTCTCTCTGGGCCCTCATCAGCTTTACCCTGAACTCCTGGTTCTTCAAGAGGTGGGAGATGCTCGCGAGTATCTTCAGGTGCGCCACAGCCGCCTTTTCCGGGACGATGATGATGAAGAAGAGGTAGACCGGCTGCTTGTCCATGGAGTTGAAGTCGACGCCCTTCCTGCTCCTGCCGAAGAAGACCATTATCTCGTTGACGCCCTTTATCTTGCCGTGGGGTATCGCCACGCCGTGCCCTATGCCGGTGCTTCCGAGCTTCTCCCTGTCGAGCAGGGAGTCGAGCACGGCCTTGCGGTCGAGCCCCCGCACCCTCGAGGATATCTCGTCGACCATCTCGTCGATGGCCTCCCGCTTGTCCCGGGCCTTGATGTCGGCGATGATGTAGTTTTCATGGAGCACGTCCGCAAGCCTTGTACTCATCCCAATCTCCCGTTGAGAGTCCTCGGATTACATGAAAGCGGCGCCCCTGCCGAACAAGCCCGGCAGGGGGAGAAAGCGTGTCCGCTGTGTCCGGCTTACCTTGCCTGCGTCTCTATGAGGCCGTAGTCGCCGTTGCCCAGCCTGTACAGGACGCTGATGTTGTTGGACGAGGAGTCGGTGAAGACGAGGAAGTCGTTGCCCACGACGTCCATCTGCATGGCGGCCTCGTCGATGGACATGGGCTTGGCGAACTGGTTCTCCTTCTTGACAATCCTGGGGCGCCCGGCTGCCGGCTGCGCGGGCGGTACGCTGTACCTGATGCTCGCGGGCTCGGAGGCGCTCTGGGGCTTGTGCGCCTTTACCTTCTCCTTGTGCTTCCTGACCTGCTTCTCTAACTTCTCTATGACGGTGTCGATGGCGGAGTACATGTCCTGCGTGTCCGCCTGCGCCTTTATGGTCACACCGTTGCCGACCACGGTCGCGTCGGCTATGTGCCTTATCTTCTCAACCGTAAGGACCCAATGTACCTCGACGGGCTCCGCAAGGTACTTGGCGAGCCTTGCGGTCTTCTCCTCGGCGTAGCTTCTGAGCGGCTCAGACGTCTCGATATGCCTGAATGTGACATTAACTTGCATGTTCCTTAACCTCCGGTTTTTTAAAAAGATTTTTCAAAGGCAGCAAAAAGGCGGCTCCGTCATATCCACATTCGGCGCCCCGGGAGCACAGGGGACCCGCGCCGGTGGTCCCGCGAGGAGAGGCCGGAATTTTGAGGCCCCCCGCCGAAGACCGGGCGGATGCGAGCGATGCATATTCAAACGGATAAGATATCAGCAAACGAAGAAAAAGTCCACGGTCTTGAGCATAACAGAGAGAAAAAACGCGCCGCCGCCGCTTCGGAGTCCCCCCCCGCGGCCCGGTCCCCCTCGGACGCACTCCCATCTTCGCCCCCCCGCGCCCTGCACCCTTGCACCCTTTCCGCCCATTGTCCCCACACGCCCGGCCCCCGCACGCCCGGCCCCTCTGCGTCATCGGCCCCTTGGCGTCCTGCCCGCGAATGCGCCCCTATTGCCCCGATTGTCCCGGTTTTTCTCCCTTTTTAAGCTAAAAGAGGGGAAAATGATACAACCTGGGTGGTGGGGGTTCTCAGACCGGGGATGGGAATACCTTGATGGTTGGAGTGCCTTGAGCGGCGTACGCGCGGAGTCGATGCCGGAAGGAGCGTCAATAGTGGACCTTTCTCCTGCTTGAAGAGAGAAAACCGAGCGCCTCCCTGTACTTGGCCGCCGTCCTGCGCGCCACCACTATGCCGGACTCCTTGAGCAGTTCCACTATCTGCTTGTCGCTCAACGGGTTCTTAGCGTCCTCGGCCTTTATTATTTCCCTGAGCTTTTCCTTGATGTACTCTACCGCAAGGTCGCTGCCGTCGGACGCGCTCATGCCGGTGGAGAAGAAGTACTTGAGCTCGAATATCCCGCGCGGTGTCTGTACGTACTTGTTCGACGTGACCCTCGAGACCGTTGACTCGTGCACGCCTATCTCCTCGGCGACGTCCTTGAGAATGAAGGGTTTGAGGCACTTGAGGCCGTGGTCGAGGAAGTCCTTCTGGAACCTGACGATGCACTCGACGACCCTGTATATGGTCCTCTGCCTCTGGTGGACGCTCTTTATGAGCCACAGGGCCGAGCGGAACTTGTCCTGAATGTAGCCGCGCGCCTTCTCGTCGGGGCCCGTGCCGTTGTCCTTCAAGAGCTGCCGGTAGTACGAGCTTATCTTGAGCTTGGGCATGCCGTCCTCGTTGAGCGTTATGACGTACTCGTCGCCGACCTTGTGGATGTAGACGTCGGGGATGATGGCCCTCGAGTCGTCGGTGCCGAAGCCCGAGCCCGGGTTCGGGTTCAGGCACCCGCTTATGGTCTTGACGGCCTCGTATATCTCCTCCACGGAGACCCCGAGCGCCCTTGCTATCACCTTGTAGTTCTTCCTGCCGAGCTTTTCGAGGTGGTTCTGGATGACCTCCTCTACAACGGTATCGCGCACCGGGAGCTGGCGGGCCTGCGTAAGCAGGCATTCCCTCAGGTGCCTGGAGCAGACGCCGAGCGGGTCGAACCGCTGCACCACGCCGAGGACCTTCTCTACCGTGGCGGGCTCCACCCCGGTCTGCCTCGCTATCTCCTCGACGGTCTCCCGCTCGTACTCGTCGTCGGTCATGGAGGAGTCCTTATCTATAAGCCTCAGATACCCGTCCTCGCCGACGTTGCCGATTATGTACTCCCCCGTCCTCAGCTCGTCGTCGCGCAGGCCGCTCATCTGGAGCTGCCACGCGAGGTGCTCGGAGAGCGAGCCCCCGGCCGAGGAGACGTTGCTCAGAAAGTCGTCCTCCTCGTCAGGGCGGTTGAAGTCGATGCCCGTGGGCCTGTACTCGGCCTGCTTCTCGAGGTACGACTCCCAGTCCACCTCCTGCTTTTCCGGCGCGGGGGTGAGCTCCTTGGGCGTCTCGGCGTCGGTCTCGACAGCCTCTTCGAGAACCGGGTTGGTCTGCACCTCTTCCCGGACGGTCTCCACGAGCTCGAGCCTCGATAGCTGCAGCAGCTTTATGGCGAGCTGCAGCTGAGGGGTCATCACGAGGCTCTGCTTGAGCCTCAGTTCCTGTTTGAGTTCGTAAGCCATCTATATGTCGCTCTATCGAGGTATTGAAAAAATCCTTCCATGGCTTTTTCAACCAGGATCCGGGCGGGGTGAATCCGTCCAGACCCAACAGGTCGCTCGACCTTCGGTCTCGCGATATGGCAACCCATCCATGGGTTGCGCCGGCGGGCAGTCTTCAAAAGCCCGCCGTTCTGTAACGGTCAACAAAACATCGAGCTCCGGGCAAAGGCCCGGTCTTCCCCATGCATATTATAATCGCACTTTTCGGCCCTTTACTTAAACTCGCGGGGCCATGCCGGTTTGAAAAAGATCAAAGCCGGAACTTCTCCCCGAGGTAGACCTCCCTGACCCTGCGGCTTTCGAGTATCTCGGTGGGCGTGCCCGCCTTCAGGAGCTTTCCGCCGCCTATTATGTACGCCCTGTCGCATATCCCGAGCGTGGCGCCGACGTTGTGGTCGGTAACAAGGACGCCTATGCCCTTTTTCTTGAGGTCGAGCATTATCTCCTGAATGTCGTTTACGGCTATCGGGTCTATGCCCGAGAACGGCTCGTCGAGGAGCAGGAAAGAGGGCGAGTTCACCAGCGCCCTCGCTATCTCGACCCTCCTCCTCTCGCCGCCCGAGAGGGCGTACGCCATGGTCCCTGAGAGGTGCAGCACCCCGAGGTCGTCAAGCAGCGAGTTCAGGCGGTCGTTCATCTCGGCCCTCGGGATGTCGAGGAACTCGAGCACGGACCTCACGTTATCCTCGACCGTGAGCTTCCTGAAGACCGAGGGCTCCTGCGGCAGATAACTGATGCCCAGGCGTGCCCTCTCGTACATGGGCACCCGGGTTATGTCGGTGTCACCGAGCAGGACCTTGCCCTCGTCCGGGCTTACGAGGCCTACTATCATGTAAAAGGAGGTGGTCTTTCCGGCGCCGTTGGGGCCGAGAAGGCCCACTATCTCGCCGGGCTCGACATGCATGCTAATGCCGTCGACGACCCTCCTCTTTTTAAAGGACTTAACGAGACCCTTTACAGAGAGCTTCTTCACTCGCCCCTTTCCCTCCGTCGGCGCCCCCCCCACATGCCTTGTCCGGCATTATCAGGGCCCTGACCCTGCCTCCCTCCCCGCCCTCTACGACGGCGTTGTCCTGGTCGAGGTAGACGGTAATCCTGTCGCCCTTTATAATGTCGGTGCACTGCCTGACCTGCGGGTGGCCGGTAAGGACGAGCGTGCGGCCCTTCCTGTCGTAGACCGCCATGGCGGAAGTGGATACCTTGTTGTCCTGAAAGATCCTGACGTTGCCGTCGGCCTCGATACTGTCAACGCCCTTGTCCTGCCCGTAACGTATCCGCAGCTCGTCGGAACAGAGCGTGAAGTCCTCGACGGCCATCACGTTGCCCTTGAATATGACGAGGTTCTCACCGGTTACCGCCTCCATGGTGTCCGAGGTGACCGTAACGGGCCGGCCGGCCGCGCCGGGCGCGCCCGTTGCCGGGGCCGCAAGGGACGATGGGGCGCAGAGGAAAACGGCCGAGAGCGCCAACACCCCCGTCAACACCCCCTTTATCGGAGACGCGAAGACCCTTTTGCATGACATGCTCATCCCGATGTCTCTCTCAAACCTTCCGCCTCCGGGGCCTGCCGGGCGCTCCCCTTTATCACCGCGCGGACGTCCCTCAATATCCTCAACCTCCCGGTATCGAGGTCGGCAAAAAACCCCGTGCCCTCGACGTCCATCACCCCGGAGGTCAACCGCACCGGGTCCCGGGATGTCACCTCCTTGGTCTCCATCATGAGCTTGAGGCTTTCGGTCCTCATTGCGAAACCGTCCTTCGAATTCAGCCTTACGTCCCCTGAGACCCGCACAACTCCGGCGGCCTCGACGTAGCTCCCCTCCCTCGCCTCGAGCGTATACGCGGGGCCGCCCTTCGGGTAGAAGGTGGCTGTCACGTTGCTGAAAACGGTCAGGTCGACGCCCCTGGCCCGCTTCGCGGAATCGGCCACAAGCTCCCACTCCACACGCCCTTGCTTCGTGCCGGAGTAGTGTATGTTGTCGATCCTTACCTCGAGCTTGTTGTCCTCGTTAAAGGTGACCTTATAGCTGTTTTGAGTTTGATAGTGGACAAAGACCGAGACCGCGAGGCCGAGGATGGAAAGGACGATGAACGCTAAAAGGGAAATCCTTATCTTACGGTTCATAACAAGGACGGCTTATCGTTTGTGTTTCCCTTGAAAACGCTCAATTTATCCGGCACTTTCCCCTGTTCGTCGATACGCGGTTCCATACGGCCCTTGAAGCTCCCCGCAGAAGACCGCGGGAAGGCTTCGACATACAAGGAATTTCATATTTGCATTTCGCTCGCTGACCCCGCGGCAGACCGCGGAGAGATGCGCTCGCAATGCATATTCATCGGGAAAATTATACCATCAGGCAACGGGGGTGTAAAGATTTTTATCCCTTGCGCCCGCGTGCGCAAGGGCGCCCTCAGCATGGGAAATGCCTGAAAACAAAGCGTTTTACGGGCCCTGTTTCCGCTCAGAGCAGGTACGGGGCGACCACCTCATCCCACCTGCCCTGAGCCTTGAGTATAAGCTCGCAGACCTCTCTGGCCGCGCCCCTGCCGCCGGGCCGGGTAGAGACGTAGTCCGCCCTCTCGAGCACCAGGTCCACCGCGTCGGGCACAGTGGCCGCAAAACCCGCCCTCCTCATTACCGGCAGGTCGATGATGTCGTCGCCCATGTACGCGGCCTGCTCCGGGGCGAGACCGAGCCTCTCGAGTACCGCATCAAAGGCCTCGATCTTCCGCTTCGCGCCCTGGAAGACCAGCTCTATGCCGAGGTTGGCGGCCCTGTGCTCAACGACCTTCGACTCACGCGCGGTTATTATGGCCACCTCTATGCCGGTCCTCATCAACAACTTTATCCCGTGGCCGTCGCGCACATCGAAGCTCTTGCTCTCCACACCACGGTCGTCGTAGATAAGAAGCCCGTCGGTCAACACGCCGTCAACGTCGAATATGACGAGCCTTACGCCCTCTATCTTCCGCCTCAGTTCATCACCTATAACAGCCACAAGCAGACACCTCCGTTAACGAATTCCATCAGATAATGCCGGGAGGTTCCCGGGGGAAGCTTTCTATAGAAAGTTTCCCCCGGACCCCCTTCAAAGATTTTTAGTTCCCGTGGCGGCCCCCTTAAGGGGGCCGCCACGGGAAGAACTGAAAGTTTTTGGAGAGAGTTTGAGAGAAACTTTTTGTAAAAAGGTTCTCTCAAGATCACCCGGCATTATCTCATGGGGTCTTGACCTCTTCGAGTTTTATCTTGAAGCCCGTGTGCATTGTATTGTCCTCAAACTCCACGGGCGTAAGGAAAAAGAGGCATGAGCCCTGGTATATCTTCTCGAAGCCTTCTTCGGAGAGGGAGACCGTATGGAGCGGGAACCTCCAGAGGGACGCCGGTGCGGAGGGCTCTATGGTCATGAGCACCCCGGTCAGGGAATCGACGAGGCTTATCCTCTCGACCCATGACGCCCCGCTGGTGCCCAGCCCGGTGCCGCCCTCTGCCTCCGGCAGTCCGGGGACGGACCGGTAGAAGCACGCCGGGCCGTCGCAGCACGGCAGTATGACGTTAAGCTCCACGCCGAACCTCGTACCCTCGGGAAGCGGGTCCGCGCCCCTGGTAAGGGTATACTCGACGCCGAAGGAGCTGCGTCCGAGGGGCCTTATCTCTTTTCTGAGGGTGAGCGCGGCGCCGGCTACTGCGCCCTGCCTTTCGAGTGAAACGGAGGCTCGGCCTACCGATGCCTCGTAAGCGCCGCTGCTGAAGTCTCCGAGGTCCTTGCAGGTGTTGGCGAAGAAGCTCTCGAAGGTCTCGTCCGGGCCGATGAAGCGCTCGATGAACGAGGCCCTTTTCGCAAGGTCGTACTTGAGGTACTTCTCGAGCCCCTCCTCCTTGACCTGCACGATGTCGTGAATGCTTGCAGTGCCCGAGTGGCTCTCCCGCTCTTCGACGGAGGCCTTGAGCTTGTAGTGGTACCCTTCCTCCCAGCGCGTAAGGACGTTGAGGAGGTTTATCTGCGCCGGGCGGAAGTCCAGCTCGGCGAGAGCGCCCCCGGCCTCCGGTGTCAGGAAGAGGTTCAGGTCCTCGGTGGTGATGACGATCTCGTCGAAGCCGTCGGCGTCGACGTCCAGCTTCACTATGGCCGGCTCCATGCCCTTCGTCTCCCCGGAGGCGAGGTCCTGCGCCCTGATGAGGTTCTTATAGACCTCGGTGCGCAGGTGCGGCAGGTAGAGGCCTCCGAAGACCCCGTGCCAGTAAGCGTCGTTGCACTGCGCCGTGTACAGGGCGTGCCTCGCGTCCGAGACCCTCTTCCCGTGCGCTCCGGAGGCCTCCAGCCCGTTGACAAGGCCGCTTATGTGCAGCATCCTCTTGTGCATCCAGTTCGACTCCGGGTACTTGGAGAAGAAGTTCCTCCACACGCCGCCCTGCAGGAACCTCAGCACCCGGCCCCCGTCGTCCCGCCCCTTGACCTCTTCTATAAGCTCCATGTACGCCTTCGACGCCTCGGCGGGCAGGCTCCACTCTCCCATCTCCATATAGGAGGTGGTCGGCAGGTATATGCGCCCCAGCGGCTTCTCCGAGTCGACGTACTCGCTGAAGGTGACGGGCTTTATCCAGTCGAGGTTGCGCTCGATGACCCCGAAGAAGCGTTCGAGCCAGCCGTCCTCGAAGACCCACTTGGCCGTTCCGGGCCATACGCCGAACTTCTCCCCGTCGTCGCCGTAGATGGCGGCGCTCCCGCGCTTGAGGGTGTGCCGCAGGCCCCTGAGATACTCTTCGAGCTCTTCCACGGGCTTGAACGGGATAAGGTAGCGCAGCCGCTCGTTGCCGGGGAATATCTTGACCACGTTGGCCTGGTCCTCCGTTATGTAGTGTCCGCCGAGGCAGTCCCTCGTAAGCCCGGCCTTGACGAAGTGGTAGTCGTCGACGAGGAGGTACTCGAGGCCCGCCCTTTTGATGACGTTGGGAAGGTAGGGCTCCCAGACCCTCTCCGCGAGCCAGATGCCGCGAGGGCGGGCACCGAAGACCTCCTCGAAGCGGTGGGACATCAGCCTGACCTGCCCGAGCCGGTCTTCTTCGGGTATGACCGAGAGGACGGGCTCGTAGTAGCCGCCGCTCATTATCTCGACCTGCCCGCGCCCGACCATCTGCTTCAACAGCTCTATGTACTCCGGATGTTTCTCATATATCCAGTCGAAGAGGAAGCCGGTGTTATGGAGCGTGAGCTTTATGGCGGGGTGGCGCGAGAGGGCGTCGAGGAACGGCCAGTATGAGTCCTGATAGGCCTTCTCCAGTACGAAGTCGAAGTTGCCCGCGGGCTGGTGGTTGTGTATGCAGAAGAGGAAGTATATCATCTGGAGACGGCCTCCGATAACGGGTCGGTCAGACAATGCGCCGGAAACCGCCCGGCGCAGGTGCGCACGGGCGGCGAAAACCGGCTACCTCGCCGCAGGCAGCCGTGTATCAAGACCATATCAGGTTGGGTAGCACCCAGGGGACGGTGACAGTACCCGCCGAAAAAATTCGGCACAAAACAACCCGCTGTGTCCGGCCGGGCGTTGCCGCCCCTTCCGGGCCGACGGGCACGGGTAAAAAAGGCCTCGCAGAGGGGCGTTCGGCGCGCCCTCGGGCCAGGCTACAGGAGGTCGACGACGTGGGCCACTCTTACGTCTGCCCCGAACCTGTGCAGGCCGTCTCTCAGTTGTACCATGCAGCCGGGGCAGGCGGTTACGACCACGTCGGCCCCGGAGTTCTTTATGTTCTCGACCTTCTTGCGCGTAATCTCCACGGAAAGCTCGTAGTTGGAGAGGCTCAGGCCGCCTCCGAGGCCGCAGCAGGCGCAAGGGTTCTTCATCTCCTTGAGCGTCACTCCTTTGCCCTCGGCGATAAGCTCCCTCGGCTCTTCACGCAGGCCCTGCCCTCTGCCGAGGTGGCAGGGGTCGTGGTATGTCACGACCTTGGCCCCGAGCCTGTTCTCGCCGCCCTTGAGCTTCAGCTCGTTGACGAGAAGCTCGTTTATGTCGCGCACCTTCGAGCAGAAGGCCTCCACGCGCCCGGCAAGCTCCGGGTCGTCCCCGAGGAGGTCGCGCAAGCCTGTCTTGAGGCCGTAGCCGCAGGTGGCGCACGACGTGGCGATAAAGTCCACGTCATGGCCCTCGAATACCTCGAGGTTCTTCAGCGCCATCTCTTTCGCGGTGGCGACGTCGCCGGTGGAGTAGGCGGGCATCCCGCAGCAGA
Source organism: Thermodesulfobacteriota bacterium (assembly GCA_046757705.1). Lineage (GTDB taxonomy): Bacteria > Desulfobacterota > GWC2-55-46 > GWC2-55-46 > GWC2-55-46 > JBHHYT01. The sequence goes on along the minus strand of JBHHYT010000014.1, from coordinate 2,572 downwards.
CCTGCTCCCGGGGGACGACCACCTCGGCGCCGGCCTTCTTTATGACCTCGACGGACTTGAGGCCCACGTCCGGCATAAGGAAGTTTACACCGCATCCCGCGTAGAAAGCGACCCTCGGCGCACCGGTCCTTCTGGGGCCGCCCCTTGCGCCGGAAGCGGCCTTCACCTCAGGCAGGTCGAGGAAGAACTTCCTGGCCACCTGGGGCATGAGCCTGCCCTTGCCGACAAAGGGAAGGGTGAAGCGCGAGATGAGGCCGTTGTCCGTGGCGGTGTCCCTGAAGACGAGCCCCTGCAGGCGCGTGGCGAGCTTGAAGGCGCGGTCCATCAGCCTGTACGAGCCGAGCAGGTTCTTGAAGACGAGCGAGGTCGCGAACGGCACCCCGAGCTCCTCGACGGCATCGGCGCGCGCCGCGGCTATGATGGAGGTCGTCTTCACGTCATTCGGGCAGTTCGACTCGCAGGCGCCGCAGAGCGTGCAGTCCTTGATGGCGCGCAGGTACGTCTCCGAAAGCCCCAGCCCTCCGTTCAGGTGGGACTGGATGAGCGTCATCTTGCCCCTTGTGGATGCGCCCTCCCTGCCTATGACCTTGAAGACCGGGCAGACCGACCTGCAGGCCCCGCACCTGACGCACCTGTCTATCTCTTCCCTCAACTCCGCCAACCGCTTCATTTCCGTCCTTCCACAGCTAATATATCCTCTCGGCCCTGCCCTCTGTGCCCGGTGCCGGTACGTGCGCGCCGGCGGGCGCTGGGGCCGCGTCTTTTCTATCAGGATGTTGAAAAAGTCCATCCATGGCTTTTTCAACTACGATCCGGCCGGAATGGATCCGTCCAAATCTCACAGATTGCTCGGCGTTTCAGCCTCGCAATCCGGCAATCCTTCCATGGATTGCCCTATCAGGTTACTCCTCAACAACCTGTCTGGAAATATCTTGCCCGGGTTCAATATCCCGTTCGGGTCGAACTGCCTTTTAATCCTCTTCATGAGGTCTATGGCGACGCCGCCAAGCTCCATCGAGAGGAACGGTGCCTTGGCCGTGCCTACCCCGTGCTCCCCGGATATCGTCCCCCCGAGCCGGAGCGTCAGCTCGAAGACCTCTTTGACGGCCGCCGCCGCGGCCATCGCCTCATCCGCGACCATCCTGTCATGCATCACGTTTACGTGTATGTTCCCGTCCCCGGCGTGGCCGAAGCAGGCTATGAGCAGGCCGTGCCTCCCGGCGATGGCCTGTATGCCCTCGATAAGCTCCGGGATGGCGGCCCTCGGCACGACCACGTCCTCGTTTATCTTGTTCGGCTTTATCTTGAAGAGCGACGGGGAGATGGAGCGGCGCGCCTTCCAGAGGTCCTTTACCTCGTACTTGTCGGCGGCTATCCTCACCGAACTCGCGCCGCCGTCGAGGCATACCTTCCTGACCACCTCGGCCTCGGCCGCCGCTACTTCATCGCTGCCGTCGACCTCTATCAAGAGCACGGCCCCGGCGTCGGAGGGCAGGCCGATCCTCGCGTGCTCCTCCACGCACCTTATGCTGACGCCGTCGATGAGCTCGAGGGTCGCCGGGATTATCCGGGACCTTATGATGGCGGAGACCGCCCTTGCCGCGTCCTTTAGCTCGGGGAAGACCACGAGCATGGTCCGGGACGTCTCCGGCAGGGGCAGCAGCCTTACGTACGCCTTTGTAACCACGCCGAGCGTGCCCTCGGAGCCGATGAAAAGCCTGGTGAGGTCGTAGCCCACGACACCCTTTACCGTCCTCACCCCGGTCTTTATTATCTCTCCCGTGGGGAGCACCACCTCGAGGCCGGTCACGTAGTCGCGCGTCACACCATACTTTACGGCCCTCGGCCCCCCCGCGCACTCGGCTATGTTGCCGCCGATGGTCGAGAACTTGAGGCTCGTGGGGTCCGGCGGATAGAAGAGGCCGAGCTTTTCGACCTCCTGCTGGAACTCCCACGTGATAACGCCCGGCTCGACCACGGCGGTGAGGTTCTCCGGGTCTATCTCGATTATCCGCTTCATGAGCTCGGTGGAGAGCACCACGCCGCCCTCCACCGGCACGCTGCCGCCTGAAAAACCGGTGCCAGCGCCCCTGGGCACCACCGGGAAGCCCTCGGAGTTCGCCATCTTTAGTATCAGGGATATCTCGTCCGGGCTCCCGGCGAAGACCACCGCATCCGGCCTGTGCATGGTGTTCGTAGCGTCGTAGGAGTAGCAGAGCAGGTCCTCCAGCGAGAAAGAGACGTTCTGCTCCCCGACTATCCTCTTGAGCTCAATTTTCACATGGTTTTCGAGCATATGCAAACCCTTGAATAACGGTCTGACGCGCACCGCCGCACAACGCGCGGGAACACGAAAAGTCCAACTTTTATTATACTCCTAATTGAAAAAATTATCAAAAAAGGCAGGCAAAGTCCAAACGAATCGGACCGGAGAAGGCTGGCTTACATAAAGACTTGAAAAGGACGGGCAAGATAAAGACGGACGGCTTAGTACAAAGGAGACTCCCCCCATCGTCCCCTCACCCCACTCCCCACGGCGCCACGCCCCGGCTTCACAGTGCAACGGCGCCCC
>JBHHYT010000013.1:0-32868 GCA_046757705.1 Thermodesulfobacteriota bacterium | reverse complement strand
AGGGGGGAGAGGGTTATTGGGGATATATCCCCGTCCCTTCGAGGCGGCGCAGCGGCCGCCCTTTGAGATAACGGACGCACAAGAGACCCGGTGCCCCTTCCCCCGTACGGGGGAAGGGGCCTTTTTTTTCGCAGAGGGCCTTCCGGCACGGGGACGGTGGCCGGCGGCGTGACCTTCACCGGTCTTGAGGGACGGATGCGTTGGAACTCCCTCTCCCCTTGTGGGAGAGGGCCGGGGTGAGGGCGGCGTGGGGCGGCTGGGTGCATTAAAGACGGTTGGCGGGCGGGTATCTGCCCCGGCAGCCGTTAACGGGTGATTCCTTGGAAGTAGCGATAATAGTACTCCTCGGCCTGCTGCTCGCGGGCATCGTATGGCTCGTCCTTGACAGGGCGTCCAGGCGCTCCGGGGACTCGGCGCGCCTCCTGCAGGCGCAGTATGAGTCCCTGAGGTCTGAGATGCAGAGCTCGCTCAACTCGAACCTGAAGCTCGTCGTGGACCAGCTCGCCTCCGTCACCTCACAGATCCAGTCCTCCACCGGGCAGATGAACACGCGCATGGACAACGCCTCGCGCGCCGTCGGGGACGTCAAGGCGGGGCTCGGCGAGCTTTCAAAGGCCACGGAGAGGATATTCGAGGTCGGCAAGGACATCTCGTCGCTCCAGGAGATACTGCGCTCCCCGAAGCTCCGGGGCGGGCTCGGGGAGCTCTTCCTTGCGGACCTGCTCGCGCAGTGCCTCCCGTCGTCCCATTATTCGCTCCAGCACACCTTCTCGACCGGCGTGCGCGTGGACGCCGTCATAAGGCTCAAGGGCGGGCTCGTGCCCATAGACTCCAAGTTCCCGCTCGAGAACTTCAGGAGGCTCTCGGGCGTCCACGGGGACGAGAGGAAGGCCGCCAGGAGGAGGTTCCTGGGCGACTGCAAAAAGCACATAGACGCCATAGCCGGTTCGTACATCAGGCCCACGGAGGGCACGCTCAACTTCGCCCTCATGTACATCCCGGCGGAGAACGTCTACTACGAGATGATTATAAAGGACGCGGACTCCGGGGACGCGCCCCTTTCGAGCTACGCCTTCTCCAGGCGCGTCATCCCTGTCTCTCCGAACAGCTTCTACGCCTACATGCAGACGATACTGCTGGGCCTGAGGGGCATGGAGATAAGCGAGAAGGCCGTGGGCATTCTCGCCCACCTCGACGCCCTGAAGGGGGACTTCGAGAGGCTCTCTACGGACCTGGCCACTCTCGGCAGGCACATAAGCTTCTCGAAGACGAAGTTCGACGAGGTGGACAGGAAGGCCGGGAGGTTCGCCGACAGGCTCGCCGCCGCGGACGCCGGGCCGGGCGGAGCCGCCGGGCCCGGCGGGGAGGAGGCCATCGAAGAGGGGCGGATGGCGGGGCAGGGGGCGTTTGCGGTCGAAACGGAGGCCGCCCCGGAAGAGAGCGATTGACTTGGTGCGGGCATTTGCCTTATTATTCAAGGTGCAGGCGTCATAACTTCGCATACCGTTGTTGCTTCCTCGGCTCGTCATTGCGGCGTACCTCAAAGTACGCCTCATTCCTCCCTTTGTCGCGCCTCGGTCTGCATTGTTATGACGCCCTTAGCGCGCAACAGGCCATGTCAATATGAATCTTAAATCCTAAAAAGGAAGACCTGACCGTGAAGAAGACGAAATACAACGTGGCCATCGCCGGGGCGACAGGCGTGGTGGGAAAAGAGATACTGAAGATACTCGAGGAGAGGAACTTCCCCGTGGGCGAGCTTCGCCTTCTCGCTTCCGAGCGCAGCGCCGGGAGCAAGCTCAACTTCCACGGCGCCGAGGTGCCGGTAAGGCTGCTCGACGAGGAGACCTTCGAGGGGATCGACATCGGGCTCTTCTCGCCGGGGGCGAGCGTATCGGCCGTATACGCGCCGAAGGCCGCGGCCGCCGGGGCGGTCGTCGTGGACAACACCAGCCAGTTCAGGATGGACCCGGACGTGCCGCTCGTGGTCCCGGAGGTCAACCCCGGCGCCATAGCGCAGTACGAGAAGAAGGGGATAATCGCCAACCCCAACTGCTCCACCATACAGATGGTCGTGGCGTTAAAGCCCATACACGACCGCTTCAGGATAAAGAGGGTGGTCGTCTCCACCTACCAGTCGGTCTCCGGTGCCGGCAAGGAGGCGATGGAGGAGCTCTCCGAGCAGGTCCGCAAGCTCTTCAACATGCAGTCCCCGGAGGTGAAGGTCTTCGACCACCAGATAGCCTTCAACTGCCTGCCTCAGATAGACTCTTTCCTGCCGAACGGCTACACCCGGGAAGAGATGAAGATGGTCAACGAGACCCGCAAGATATTCGGCGACGCATCCCTGAGGATGACCGCCACCACGGTGCGCGTGCCCGTCTTCGTAAGCCACTCCGAGGCCGTGAACGTGGAGACCGAGAGGCCGATTACGCCGCAGCAGGCGCGTGAAGCGCTTGAGAACGCGCCGGGCGTGACCGTGGCCGACGAGCCGGCCGAGGGCCTCTACCCCATGCCCGTCGATGCCGCTGGCCACGACGACGTCTTCGTCGGCAGGATAAGGAGGGACGAGTCCATAGACAACGGCATAAACATGTGGGTCGTCTCCGACAACCTGCGCAAGGGCGCGGCGCTCAACGCCGTGCAGATCGCCGAGCTCCTCGTAAAGGACTACCTCTAAGGGTGATGCGCAACGTCAGGCTCCGTGTCGAGTACGAAGGCACCAACTACGCCGGCTGGCAGATACAGCCCTCCCTGCCCTCCATACAGGGTACGCTCGAAGGCGCGATAAGGGAGCTTACGGGCGAGCCAGTGACGGTGCGCGGGGCCTCGCGCACCGACGCCGGGGTGCACGCCCTCGGGCAGGTGGCCTGCTTCGAGACCGCCTCCGCCATACCGGCCTCGGGCATGGTCCCGGCGCTCAACATCATCCTGCCCGACGACATCGTCGTCGCCGAAGCCGCGGACGTGGACGCCGGGTTCAACCCCCGCAGGGGTTCGCGCTCAAAGACCTACCGTTACAGGATACTCAACAGGAGGTACCCGTCGGCGCTTTTGCGCCGGTACACATGGTACGTCTACCGCCCCCTCGACATCGGGCTAATGCGCGAGGCCGCCCGACACTTCATCGGCGAGAAGGACTTCACCTCCTTCTGCGCGGCGCACTCCGACGCGGCGCACTCCGTCAGGGAGGTGACCTCCGTGGAGGTCGAGGCAAGGGGCGACGGCATCATAGAGGTGGAGGTCAGGGGCACGGCCTTTCTGCGCCACATGGTGCGCATCATGGCGGGCACCCTCGTGGAGGCGGGAAAGGGCAAACCGGCCCCGGACAGTATCCCCTCCATCATAGAGGCGCGCGACCGCCGCGCCGCCCACGTGACCGCCCCGCCGCAAGGGCTCTGCCTCGTGGAGATAGAGTATTAGGGGGGGCATCGCCAGCCCCCCCACCCCCGTCAAGAGGGCGAGAAAGAGAAAACATCCCCCTTTTCCAAAGGGGGATTACGGGTGGCTTCAGGGTTAAATCCGGGAGTAATCGGTTTTTTTGTTTTTAGAAATACACGGGTGATTAGAGCGAGCGTCGCTTTGGGAAGAGCGGGTGAGCGCGCCGGGGTGGTCCTCAGGGCGCGTAGCGACCTTAAGCGGGGCGCGCGAACGGGGAAGAGGCGGCCCAGCTGAGCGAGCCTAATCACCGGAAGCGTCCCGCAGGGGCGCAAACGGCGTTGAAATTATCACATCCCTCTTCTCCCCGAAGGGGAGCGCAGGTAAGACCGTCCTTTTCCAACCTCGAATCCGGCGTCCGCAAGACAAAAAACTTGTTTTTCCACACCCGCTGTAGCATACTTTATAAAAACCCTGAATGACTCGTCCTTGAATAATTCAGGGACGAAAAAGAAGAATGCGATTTTTCTTTTTCTTACATTTTCAATGGCTTACAGCCATTGAAAATGGCGGCACGTCCATGTGCCGCGAAAAGGCCGGAGTAAACCAGCCCGTCCTTTATATTTAAAAATACCCGGTTAAGGAACGCGCAGGAAGGTTATGGAGCTTACCATCGGCCCCATCCTTTTCGAATGGAAAAGGGATGAGGTCCTCAGGTTTTACGAGGAAGTGGAGCAGATGGACGTGGACAGGGTTTACGTCGGAGAGGTGGTCTGCACGAAAAAACGCGGCCTTGCGCCCGAGGACATGGCCGCGGTAAGGGAGAGGCTCATAAAGGCGGGCAAGAAGGTGACGCTCTCGAGCCTCGCGGTCGTCTCCAACGACGAGGAGCTCGATTACACGCGCAGGGTAGTCTCCCTATCGGACTCCGTGGAGGCCAACGACATCTCGGTCCTGAACATAGTCGACCCCTCCGAAAAGGAGGTCTTTGCCGGGCCGCACATAACCAGCTACAACGTGCCATCCATCGAGTTCCTCAAGTCCGTCGGCGTAAAGAGGGTCACCTTCCCGGTGGAGCTTCCGGGAGAGGCGGTGGCGTACAACATCCGGGAGACCGGGGTTTTGGGCGAGGTGTTCGTCCACGGGAAGGTGCCTCTGGCCTTCTCGTGGCGTTGCTACACGTCGCGCGCCTACGGGTTGTCCAAGGCCGAGTGCCGCCACGACTGCGCGCGGTTTCCCGACGGCATGGAGCTCAAGAACGTCGACGGCCTGCCTGTCTTTACCGTAAACGGCACGACCCTGCTGAGCGCCGACACCTACACGCTCGTCGAGCTCGTCGAGGAGCTGAAGGAGGCGGGCGTTGGGGCGCTGCGCATCTCTCCGCAGCACGAGGGGACGGCCAGGGTCGTTGACGTCTTCAGAAGAAGGATGGAAGGCCGCCTGCCCCCCGGCGCGGGGCTTGCGGAGCTGAAGGGGCCGGGCGAGAGGTTCTGCAACGGCTGGTACAAGGGCGGGGCGGGCAAGGACTACATATAGGGCACCCTAAAAATTATCAAATCGGTCAGAAAACCCCGAGCTTTTAAGCTCGGGGTTGAATGGCCGCCCGGAGCGGCGGTATTTTTCATCCTCCCCCATCGAGGGAGGGGAAGCGCGGAAACTCCGGGCTTTAGACCGGTGTAGTCATTCTTTTTCCTGATCTCTTTGTTAGGGCGAAAATAAAAATACTCACATATCGGCATATATGCTGCGCTTCTTATTTTCTCCCTGACTCGACATCAGAAAAAATTTCTAATCTTTAGAGGCGCCCGTTAATTCGGAAAAACATTGTTTTTGATCAAAGGAGACCACTATGTCTGACCTGATTGATAAGGCGATACTTATAGGGATGGGCCTCGAGAAGAAGGCCAAGGAGGTCGTGGACGAGCTTCAGCAAGAGGGCAAGGAGAGGGCCGCGGCCACCGGCGCAGACCAGGCCGAGGGCGGGGAGCTACCGCCAAAACAGGCCGTGGAGAACAAGGTCGTGGAGGACGGCGTGAGGGTCTTGAAGGAGCTCCTCTCGCTTGTAAAGACCGGGCGCGCGAAGCTCGAGCAGGAGGTCTCCTCCGGCTCCGAGAAGCTCCTCGACAGGATAAACGCCGCCACGAGGGACGACGTGGACGTGGTAAAGGAGATGGCGCGGATCGCCAGAGAGAAGGTGGACAAGCTCGAGAAGAGGGTCGCCGAGCTCGAGGCGAAGGTTGGGAAGTAGCGGCGATCCCTTTTTATCTTTAAACGGTTTTATGGACCCGGCGCGCCGCTGTGAGCGGGGCCCCGTGGCTCAGGGCCTATTTTTGCGGCCACAGGGCGCGCTGCGCCCGGGGGGCTAAGGATGGGCCCATTGAAAAAAATCAGGGACGGATTATTCAAAGTTTCCCCTATATGAGAAATAATACCTACAAGAACATCAGAAGGCTCAACCGGATAGCGGTAACGCTCATAAGGTACGGCTTCGGAGGGCTCGCGGCCCAGCTCCACATATTCCCGACCTTCTTCTCCGTGGTCGAGAGGGTCTTCGTCTCCCGCAAGAAGGTCGAGGGGCTCAGCGTCCCCGAGAGGATAAGGCTGGTGCTCGAAGAGCTCGGCCCCACCTTCATAAAGCTCGGCCAGATAGCCTCCACGCGCGCGGACGTGCTCCCGCCGGAGTGGGTCGACGAGTTCAAGAAGCTCCAGGACATGGTCCCGCCCGTACCCTTCGAGGATATAAGGAAGGTCGTGGAGAGGTCGTTGAAGGCCCCGCTCTCCGAGAAGTTCGCCTCCTTCGAAGAGGCCCCCGTGGCCTCGGCCTCCATAGCGCAGGTGCACTACGCCGTGCTCCTCGACGGCTCGCAGGTCGCGGTGAAGGTGAAGCGCCCCGGCATAGGCCGCGTAATCGAGGCCGACATCTCCGTCATGAAGACCGTGGCCGGGCTCCTCGAAAGGTACGTTCCGGCCTCCCGCCGCTACAGGTCGAAGGAGGTCGTGCGCGAGTTCGAACGCGTCATCAGCGTCGAGCAGGACCTGTCCGTCGAAGGGGTCAACATGGACCGCTTCGGTAAGATGTTCAAGGACGAGCCCCGGGTGCAGATACCGAAGGTCTGGTGGGACTACACGACAGAGGACGTCCTTACCATGGAGCGCATCAGCGGCACCCCGATAGACGAGCCTGAGAAGATAAGGGCAAAGGGGCTCGACGTTCAGGCCATAGCCGTATACGGCATAGAGGTCTTCTTCAAGCAGGTCTTCGAGCACGGCATCTTCCACGCCGACCTGCACCCGGGCAACATCTTCGTGCGTGACGACGGGGTGCTCATATACCTCGACTTCGGCATCGTAGGCAGGCTCGACCGCAACCTCAGGAAGTACCTCGCGGGCATGCTCTTCCACCTCATACGCTGCGACTACCGCCGTATGGCGCTGGTGCACAGGCAGATGGGCCTTATCGGCAAGGGCGTCAACATAGACGAGTTCGAGGATGCGCTCAGGGACATCTCCGAGCCGATATTCGGGCGCGCGCTCGACAAGATAAACATCTCCGGGCTCCTTATGAAGCTCATCCAGACGGCGCGCAGGTTCGACATGACGCTCCAGCCGAACCTCCTGCTCCTCCAGAAGTCTATGGTCATCATCGAGGGCGTGGGCCGCCAGCTCTACCCCGACGTGAACATGTGGGAGGTGGCAAAACCGCTGATCTACAAGTGGATGGTCAAGGAGAAGCTCTCCCCGAGGGCGGTCATAGAGAAGGGGAGGGACGGTATGGGGGAGCTTACGAGCGCGGCCCTCGAGCTTCCGGCCAAGCTCAACAGCCTCGTTGACGCCACACTCGACGATGAGCTGACGATAGGCTTCGTGAACCACGGCAGCGAGGCCGTGGCCGGCGAGATAGAGAGGGCGGGCAGGAGGATGGCGGGAGGCTTCATCGTGGGCTCGCTCGTAATCGCCTCCGCCATGGCCGCGGTCTTCCTGCCGGAGTCCAGCATGAGCCTGTTCGGCATGCCGGTTGTAAGCGATGTGGGCTTCCTCCTCGCCATCGCAGGGGGGTGGAGGCTCTTTTCCGGGCCCAGGAGAGACGGGCGGTGACGCAAGAGGCGAAGCGGACCAAGCTTATCGGCATCATCCAGTGCGACTTCGCCAGAGAGCGGTGCAGCGGCTTCGAGTGCATGAACTCGTGGACGCAGAGGGCGGGCGGGTTCGCGAGGTACGATAAAGAAGGGGACAACGGCATACTCGTGGTGCCTTTTAACTGCGGCGGGTGCCCCGGCAGGCGCATAGGACGCGTGGCGGCGAACCTGATAAAGAGGGCGAAGAAGAAGGCGGAGATAGACAGGGAAGAGATAGTCATACACCTGGCCTCCTGCATCGTCACCGACAACGGCCATTACCCGCCGTGCCCGCATATCGACTACATAGAGAAGATCCTCGAGAGAAAGGGGCTGAAGGTCAGAAAAGGGACCTACCGGGGCAGGACCGCTCAGAGGAGGAGGGATGAGGGCCTCTACGAGCAGTTCGACTGGGACGCCGATTGACGGCGCAACGCCGCGCCCCGCGCCTCAGACAGGGGAAAACCCGAGGGCGGAGATGGCCACGGCGGCCATGGCCAGTGTTACGATTATCTTGATTATTCCGTCCATTTGAAGTACGCTCCTTCCCTTTTTCCTTACGTCTTCCATTTTACGCGCGAAGGATTAAAGGGCCGTTAAAGGCATATTGCGAGGAAGGTCATATTTATTCAGGCCTTCCGCTTATTCAGAGGTCAAAGAGGTGAACATGGAAAAGAAGCTGACGCACTTCGGCAACAGGCTCATACCCGAGGAGGAGAAGGAGGGTAAGGTCCGGGAGGTCTTCGACTCCGTAGCCGAGAAGTACGACCTGATGAATGACCTGATGAGCATGGGCACCCACCGGCTCTGGAAGAGGCTGATAGCGAGGGAGACCCGCCTGAACCCCGGCGAGTGCGCCATAGACGTGGCCGGGGGCACCGGGGACATCTCCATACTCATGGCCGACAGGGTGGGCCCGAAGGGGCACGTCGTGGTCTACGACATAAACGGGGAGATGCTCAAGGTCGGCAGGGACAAGTGCTTCGACAGGGGGTACATGGGCAACATACGCTTCGTTCAGGGCAACGGCGAGGCCATCTCCTTCGAGGACAACACCTTCCACTGCGCCACCGTCGGCTTCGGCATAAGGAACGTGACCCATCTGGACAGGGCGTTCTGTGAGATGACGCGGGTGGTAAAGCCCGGCGGCCGCGTAATCTGCCTCGAGTTCTCGCACCCGTCGAGCGAGGTATTGAAGAAGGTCTACGACCTGTACTCCTTCAGCGTGATACCCGCCATAGGGGAGATGATAACCGGCAACAGGGACGCTTACGAGTACCTGCCGGAGTCGATAAGGAAGTTCCCTCCCCAGGAGGAGCTCAAGAGGATAATGGAGGACTCAGGGCTTTACAAGGTGAAGTACCGCAACCTCTTCAACGGCATAGCCGCAGTGCACATCGGGGTGAAGGTATGAGCGGGGACGGCATCGCGGGGCGCGATGAGGTGAAAAGAAGGCTCAAGGGGGTCTTCTACAGGGGGATAAGGGGGCCATTGAAGGCCATGCCGCTGTGGATGGAGGCCATCGGGGTCGGCGTGTTCATCGCCTCGATCGTCGACGGCAACCCGTCCTTCAGGGAGAAGCTCGCTCAGATAGACGGCAAGATATTCAAGTTCGAGGCGAAGGACATCGGAAAGAGCTTCTTCCTGCAGATAAAGGACAGGCAGATAAAGGTGGTGCCGCACGTAACGAGGGAGCCCGATGTGACCATGAGCGGCAAGGTGGCCGTGCTCCTGGAGGTGCTGACGGGCAAGGAGGACCCGGATACGGTCTTCTTCTCCCGGCGCCTCGAGATAACCGGGGATACCGCCACCGCCATACACTTCAAGAACATACTCGCGGCGCTCGGGTAGGGCGGTGCTCTCCGGCGGTCTGTCATTCTGAGGAGCCGGAGGCGACGAAGAATCTATGCGCCTGTAGAACGCGAAAGACGAGATTCTTCCCCTTCGCTTTCGCTCAGGGCTTCGGCTCACTCGCTCAGAATGACGTTATGGAAGGTTTCTTGTCTTTAAAAATATACCGGGTGATTAGAGCGAGCGGCGCTTTGGGAAGAGCGGGTGAGCGCGCCGGGGTGGTCCTCAGGGCGCATAGCGCCCTTAAGCGGGGCGCGCGAGCGGGGGAGGGGAGGCCCCAGCTGAGCGAGCCTAATCACCGAAGCGCCCCGCGTGCAGGGGCGCAAACGGCAATGAAATAACCGCGCCGTGGCTCCACTCCCCGAAGGGGAGCCAAGAGAAATAAACATGTAATGGCATTAAGAAAGCCCCCCTTTGGAAAGGGGGGCTTTCTGTTTCGTCCTTGTTTGCCGGCCTTATGCTTATGCCGGTCTCCGGCGGCTCCGTCTAATGGAAGATTATCTCCTTGAGGTTCTTCGCCAGTATCCTGTAGGTGCCGAAGTTGGTGGTGCCGAGGAAGGTGTCCTCGTTGTCGAAGCTCACGGCCACCACGTCGCCGTTCTTGAGCGTTATTTGAAAATCGCTCCGGTTGCCCTTGCCCGTGCCCACGGCGGTCACCTTCTTTACCTTCTCGAAGGATATGGTCACGGTGCCCTTGCCCCGCAGGCCCGTAAAGTAGATGTTGCCTCCCCAGCTCGTATTGGACACCTTTGTCGTTATGTCCTGGTCGTCCCTTACGGTGGCGGTGAAGTTTATGTCGGGGACAGGCACCTCGGGGCCGGGGGGCTTGCCCATGCCGACGAGCAGTGCCCAGAATAGCACGGCGGCTACGGCCCATGCAGAGCTTCTTTTCATTTCAGGCTACCTCCAGCTTGAGCGGATTTAGAGTGATTATGGCAGGCGCAACGCACGGTTGTCAAGGAATAAAGAGCGTGCCGGCGGCACCGGGGCGCAGGCTAAAATTACGTATTTATTGACAAAACTCGCGCTTTTCAATATACTCAAAAAATTATGGCCACCCGCATCAACTTCATAGACCTCTACTCCTTCTACAACGAGCTCGACTCCTTCGTAATCGAGGAGATGATGGCGGATCGCAACATCAGCTGCTCGGTAAGGAGCCTGTCCACACGTTTTTCTCCCCCCGGCTCCGGCGAGGACTCGGAGCTGAGGATGGCGGTGGAGGAGGGCAGCCTCGAGTGCGCCCGCAGGGTCATAGACGGCGCCATAAGAAACGGGGTGATCTCCAGGGAAGGTGAGTTCTGGGTTTAGGGGGGCGCGCCCGGCAGGTTGCTTTCTTCCGGGCCCTGCCTGGATTTTTTTACCGTTTTTTGCCATAGCTGTGGCATTTCCAGTGCCGGATAAAGTATAATGCAAGGTCGGGGGGGCTCTTCGGCCCGTCCAAATTCTGCAGGAACCGGAGGAGGGTGAATGAAGGTCTTTACCAGCGCTATCAGGATAAGGTCAAATGCCAAGGCCGAAGAGGTCAACATAACCAACCAGGTGGAGGCGGTCGTCCTCGAAAGCAACATATACGAGGGTATGGCGCTGGTATTTACGGGGCACACGACGGCGAGCATACACCTGAACAACGCCGACCGCGACCTCGAGGATGATTTTCACAACTTTTTGAACGAGCTGCTGCCCAACAAACCGTCGTACAAGCACAACAAGGGGGAGTACGGCAGGAACGCGGACGCGCACCTCAAGTCCCTGCTCGTGGGCAACAGCGTCATGGTGCCCGTTACCAAGGGCAGGATCGTGCTCGGCCAGTGGCAGGCCATCTACTTCTCGGAGTTCGACGGCCCGCGCTCGAGGCTCATCTCCATAAAGGTCACCGGACTTGCCCAGGGCAAGGAAGGCTGACGGTGGGATGCACGCCCGGCCCCTTCAATAGAAAGAACCGATGAGGGTCATAGGGGGGAGATGCAAGGGAAGGAGGCTCGCGCCGGTAAAGGGGGCCTCCGTAAGGCCTACCTCGGACAAGGTCAGGGAGGCGGTCTTCGACATATTGTCCCGCCCCTTTTCGTACCCGAGGGCGCTCGACCTCTTCGCGGGCACCGGGGCCATGGGCATCGAGGCCCTGAGCCGGGGAGCACAGACCGCGACCTTCGTGGACGTGGACAACACCTCCGTGCTCGTTATAAAGAAGAACCTTTCCACCTGCGGCCTCCTGGAGCAGGCCAGCGTCTACAGGAAGGACGTAAGGAGCGCCGTGCGCTCGCTGGCGCGCAAGGGCGAAAGGTTCGACGTCATCTTCATCGATCCTCCTTACAACTCCGCGCTCGTTGAAGACACCCTGAAGGCGATAGACAGCCAGGGTATCCTCGCCCCCGGCGGGGTTATAGTGGCGGAGGCCTCCAAAAGGGTCCCGGTCTCCCCGGAGTTCGAGACGATCGGGCTTGTGGACGACAGGAGGTACGGGGACACGCTCGTATATTTTTTCAAGGAGAAGGATGGCTCCGTCTAAGGACACAAGGCACATAGGCGTATACCCCGGCACCTTCGACCCGACGACGAGGGGGCACCTCGATGTCATCGAGCGGGGCCTGAAGCTCTTCGACCACCTCATCGTGGCCGTGGCCGAGGGTTTCTCGAAGTCCACGCTCTTCGATGTCGACGAGAGGCTCGAGATACTGGCCCACGAGGTCAGGAACCACGGGAACGTGGAGGTGGAGAGCTTCGACACCCTGCTCATAGACTACGTCAGGAAGAGGAAGGCGCAGACGGTGCTCAGGGGCCTGCGGGTTATCTCGGACTTCGAGTACGAGTTCCAGATGGCGCTCATAAACCGCAAGCTCGACCCCTCGGTCGAGACGGTCTTCATGATGACCTCGGAGAGCTATGCCCCGGTAAGCTCCAGGTTCATAAAAGAGATAGCAAGGCTCGGCGGGGACGTAACACCCTTCGTCACCCCGTGGGTGGCGCGCAAGCTGAAGGATAAGTTCAAGGCCTGACCCGGTCTGCAGGGAAGCAACGAGCCCCCTGCGCTAAAAGGGGGCGTAAAAAGGAGTGATCTTTATGGTTAAGCTTTCCGGAAGGCTTTCCGGGCTTGAGGAGTCGGCCACACTCGCCATCGCCGCGAAGGCGAAGGCGTTGCGGGCCGAGGGCAGGGACATAATCAGCTTCGGGGCGGGCGAGCCGGACTTCGATACCCCCGAGAACATAAAAGAGGCGGCGATAAAGGCCATACGCGACGGGCACACCAAATACACGCCCGTAGGCGGCATAAACGAGCTCAAGGACGCCGTCATCGGCAAGTTCAACAGGGACAACAACCTGTCGTACACCCGCGAGGAGGTCGTAGTATCGTGCGGCGGCAAGCACTCGATATACAACCTCTTCCAGTCGATACTCGACCCCGGCGACGAGGTCGTCATACCCGCGCCGTTCTGGGTCTCCTACCCGGCGATAGTCCGGCTCGCGGGCGGGGTCCCGGTGGAGTTCCGCACGGCCGAGGCCGAGGGCTTCAAGATGAGCGCAGAATCCTTCAGGGAGCTGATAACCCCGAAGACCAGGGCGGTCATAATAAACAGCCCTTCGAACCCCACGGGCACGGCGTACACCGCCTCCGAGCTCTGCGCCATAGCCGAGGTGGCCCTGGAGAAGGGCGTGCTGATAGTCTCCGACGAGATATACGAGAAGATAGTCTACGACGGCTTCAAGGCCGGCTCCATAGCCTCGGTCTCCGAGGAGGCGCGCAAGAACACGGTGGTCTTGAACGGGGTCTCCAAGACCTACTCCATGACCGGCTGGAGGATAGGCTATGCCGCCGGCCCTGCGCCGATAATAAAGGCCATGACGAGCATACAGAGCCAGTCCACGTCCAACCCGGCCTCCATAAGCCAGTGGGCGGCGGTCGAGGCGATAAACGGCCCCCAGGATGAGCTCTCCGCTATGGTCGAGCAGTTCTGCAAGAGGCGTGACGCTATGGTGGCGGGCCTGAACTCCGTGGACGGCATCTCGTGCTTCAAGCCGCAGGGCGCCTTCTACGTCTTCGCTAACATCGGCAAGGCGCTCGGCAAGAGGCGGGGCGGCAGGACGATAGAGGGGTCGGTGGATATGGCCAACCTCCTGCTCGAGGAGGCGGGAGTGGCGGTCGTTCCCGGCGAACCCTTCGGGGACGATTCCCACATAAGGCTCTCATACGTGGTCTCCATGGACCATGTGCTCGAGGGGGTCAAGAGGATAGACGAGGTCTTCTCAGGGCTCGAGTAAGAGGGCGCGAAAAGGCGGAAAGGGATTACCCCTCTCCCTTTCAGGGAGAGGGTTTTTTTATGGGGGCTGAAGCTCTTCGCCCGAACCGGCGGCCGGCTTGATATCCCCTTTATGTTATTGAGAGGAGCGCAGGCGGCGAAGGGCATCGCGGTAAAAGAGACGAGATCCTTCGCTTCGCTCAGGATGACAGACGGTGTTGTCATTGCGAGGAGCGCAGGCGGTGCGGCAATCCCTCTCCCAAAGCTTCCCTTTCCTTGATGGGGGAGGGCATAAAAAAATCCCCCTTTTTCAAAGGGGGATAGAGGGAGATTTATGATTGTCGTTCCGGGGGAGCGGAGCGACCGAAGAATCTCTCGTCAGGATGACAGACCAGGGGCTAAAGCCCCTCCGGTTCTTCCTCTTCCTTGAATATCTCCGCCTCGAAGGTGAATATAGTCGCGCCGTTCATCCATGCGGTGGCGGGAAGCCCGGCCTTGATGCAGGTGTTGGCGAGGAACTCCTCCCTGTCCATCCCGTGCTCCACCGCCACCTGCGGCAGGAGCACCCCCCTGTTCGGCCCCTCTATGATGTAGAGCCCGTGTCTGCCGATCTCTATCTCCGAGACGTCCCTTATCTCCTTGAGAGGGGAGAGCACAGATATCTCGAGCGTTATCTCCTCAAGCTCCGAGGGCGAGAGCGGGGCGAACCTCGGGTCTCTCGTGGCCGCGGAGACCGCCATGTCCGTGACGGTCTTATGCAGGGTGTTGGGCGAGGCGAAGGTGCCGATGCACCCCCTCAGCTCGCCGTCCTTGTGGATGGTGACGAAAGCGCCGGCGTCCTCGTTGAGCGCCGGGCTGTGCGCGTCGTCGCACTTCTCCGGCGTAAGTTCGCACACGTACGCCTCTATGGCCTTGCGCGCCATTTTAAGTAGTGTCATTCCTTCGGTTTCTGAGAGCATGGGGCCCCTCTTTAAAAGTCCGGCTTATTAATGGTTGCTTTTTCTATATGTTATCATATAATTCCGCGGTAGGGCAACTCAAACCACATCGGGATAAAAGCCAATGAAAAAAGAGAAGGAAGAGCTCAGGGAAGAGGTCAGGACGCTGTTAAAGGAGCGGGACGCCATCATGCTCGCGCACAACTACCAGAGGGACGAGGTGCAGGAGGCGGCCGACATCACCGGCGACTCTCTGGCCCTCAGTCAGGCCGCCGCCGACTCGCCCCACAGGGTGATAGTCTTCTGCGGCGTGCACTTCATGGCCGAGAGTGCGGCGATACTCTCGCCCGGCAAGACCGTGATACTGCCCCGCATGGACGCGGGCTGTCCGATGGCGGACATGATAACCGCCCCGCAGCTCGCCGCGGAGAAGGAGAAGAGGCCGGGCGTGCCCGTGGTGGCGTACGTCAACACCAGCGCGGACGTAAAGGCGTTGAGCGATATCTGCTGCACCTCGGCCAACGCCGTCAGGGTCGTTGAGTCGGTGGCATCCGAGAGCGTCTACATGATACCGGACAGGAACCTCTCCCACTACGTCTCGCTCACAGCGAAAAAGCGGATGGAGTGGTGGGACGGGTTCTGTCCCACGCACGAGAGGCTCGTGGCCGGGGAGGTCGTGGAGGCGAAGAGGCTCAACCCGGGCGCGCTCTTCATCTGCCACCCGGAGTGCAACCCCGAGGTCATAAAGCTCGCCGACCACGTCTGCTCCACATCCGGCATGTACAGCTTCGCGAAGGAGACGGACGCGAAGACGCTTATCATCGGCACGGAGATGGGCATACTCTACAGGCTCAGGAAGGAGAACCCGGACAAGAGGTTCGTGCTGCCGTCGAAGTCGCTGATCTGCCCGAACATGAAGCTTACGACCCTCGATGACGTGGCCGAGAGCCTCCGGGAGATGAAAAACGTGGTGACCGTGCCGGAGCAGGTGCGGGAGAAGGCGAAGCTCGCCCTCGACAGGATGCTGAAGGTGCCGAGGGATTAGGCTGAAAAGTCTTCAGGGTCCAACCCTGAACCAGCTAAGTTTTTTTATAAAATCGGTCAGAAAACCTCGAGCTTTTAAGCTTGGGGATGAATGGCCGCCCGGAGCGGAGCCAGATTTAGCCGGCGTAGCGGAGGTAATTTTTATCCTCCCCCTTGATGGGGGAGGACGGAGGAGGGGGTGAAAAAGAATCTTTCACCCTCCCCTCAATCCCCTCCCATCGAGGGAGGGGATTGAGGAAACTCCGGGCTTTAGGCCGGTGTAGTCATTGTCCGTCATTCTGAGCGAAGCGAAGAATCCCGGCGTTTGGCCCCTCGCGGAGCCGCGAGATCCTTCGGCCGCTCCGCTCCCTCGGGATGACAGGCCAAAGAGGGATTGCGGCGTCGCCTGCGCTCCTCGCAATGACGATCATAAATCCCCCTCCATCCCCCTTTGGGAAAGGGGGATTTTTTTCGGAAGAGGGGGCAAACTTTCCCCTCCCTTGACGGGAGGGGATTAAGGAGGGGGGTGAAATGTTGGGAAGGTAAGATGTTATCTCGGGGGAGGGCAAGGGTGGGGGAGAAGTGTCGTTCATCTGTTTTTTTTACCTCCTCCGCCCCTTCGGCCATGCCGCCTTTACTATCTCCATTATCACCAGCGGCTGAATCGAGGCCGCCACCACGATGGCCCAGTCGCCGAGCGAAAGCGGCACCACCTTGAATACTTCCTCGAGGTAGGGGACATATACGAGGAGCACCTGGCTGACGAGTATTGTGACAACGGCGATGTTCAGCGTCCTGTTCGAGAAGACGCCTATCTTGAATACAGAGTTCCACGTGCTCCTGCAGTTGAATACATGGAACTTCTGGCAGAAGACGAGCGTGGTGAACGACATCGTCTGCGCCTTTGGCAGGCTGGCCCCGGCCCAGTAGAGCTCGTAGGCGAATACGCCGAGAGTGACGGTGGCCATGAACGCGCCCTGAAGGGCCATCACCCACATAAGGTGCGTCGTCACTATGCCTTCGTCCTTCCTGCGCGGCATGCGGTCCATCACCCCGGGCTCTACCGGCTCCATGGCGAGGCCGAGCGCGGGAAGCCCGTCGGTGACGAGGTTCGTCCAGAGTATCTGGATAGGGAGCAGTGGCAGAGGCATGCCTGCCAGCGACGCCACGAGGAGCACGAGTATCTCCCCGATGTTGCAGGAGAGGAGGAAGTGGACGACCCTCCTGATGTTGTCGAAGATGCCGCGCCCCTCCTCCACCGCAGAGACTATGGAGGCGAAGTTGTCGTCGGTCAGCACCATGTCGCTCGCCTCTTTCGTCACATCAGTCCCGGTTATGCCCATGGCAACCCCGATGTCCGCCTCCTTGAGGGCGGGCGCGTCGTTCACCCCGTCGCCGGTCATGGCTATCGTCTCGCCGCGCTCCTTCCACGCCCTTACGACCCTTATCTTGTGCTCCGGGTTCACGCGCGCGTAGACCTTTATCCTCGGAAGTTTCTCCTTCCATTCCCGCTCGTCCATCCGGTCGAGCTCTTCGCCTGTTACGGCCGCGTCCCCCTCGCCGAAGAAGCCGAGCTCCTTGGCTATGGCCATGGCCGTCAGCTTGTGGTCGCCGGTTATCATTATCGGGGTTATGCCGGCGGACTTCGCCTTTGCCACGGCGGTGAAGACCTCCTCGCGCGGCGGGTCTATCATGCCCACGAGCGAGACGAAGACGAGCTCCCGTTCGAGAGCCTCGGCGCTGTGCGTGTCGAGCCGCTCGGCGGACTTCTTGTACGCCAGCGCCAGCACCCTCATGGCGTCCTTTGAGAATTCCTCTGTGGCCGCCTCTATCCGCGCCCTGTCGGCGCCGGTCATGGGCCGCTCCGTGCCACCATCGAGGACGTGGGAGCACCGGGGAAGCACCCGCTCCATCGCGCCCTTTACGAAGACGTAGGAGGCCTCCTCGTCGGCGCGGTAGACGGTCGTCATCATCTTCCTCTCGGCGTCGAACGGTATCTCCGAGACGAAGGAGAGCTCGCCCGAGAGAGCGCCCTTCGTCAGCCCGGCCTTGGCCGCCAGAGTAAGGAGCGCCCCCTCGGTCGGGTCGCCTATTACCGTCCACCCGGCCTCGGCCTGCCCCTCCTTGAGCTCCGCGCCGTTGCACAGGAGCCCGGTCTTCAGGGCGAGCATCAGCGCCGGGTCCATGCCCGTGTCTATCTCCTTCGAGCCCATGTAGAAGCGTCCGGCGGGGGCGTACCCCGTGCCCGTGACGGTGACCGTGCCGCTGCCTGGCAGGAAGAGCTTCCTTACCGTCATCTGGTTCTGCGTGAGCGTCCCTGTCTTGTCCGAGGCGATGATGGTGGCCGCGCCGAGCGTCTCCACGGAGGGGAGCTTCCTTATAAGCGCGTGCCTCTTGACCATCCTCTGCACACCGAGGGCGAGCACTATGGTGACGACCGCCGGGAGTCCCTCCGGTATGGCCGCCACGGCGAGGCTGACGGCCACGAGGAACATCTCGAGTATGGTCTCTCCCCTCAGGACCCCGAGCAGGAATATCAGGGCGCAGATGGCGCCGGCGGCGTAGACGAGGTAGCGCCCGAACTCCGCGAGCCTCTTCTGAAGGGGCGTCGGTTCGGCGACGACCTCCTGGAGCATCTTCGCTATCTTGCCCATCTCGGTGGCCATGCCCGTGTGCACCACGATGGCCCTGCCCCTGCCGTAGACGATGTTGGTGCCGAGGTACGCCATGTTCGTCCTGTCGGCAAGCGGCACGGAGTCCTCTATGGCCCCGGTTATCTTCTCTATGGGCGTGGACTCGCCGGTAAGCGACGCCTCCTGCACGCGCAGGAGCTTGGAGTCTATTATCCTGCAGTCGGCCGGCACACGGTCACCGCTCTCTAACACGATAAGGTCTCCGGGCACGAGCTCGCTTGCCGGGATGCTGGAGAGCTCACCGCCCCTCAAGGCCTTGGCCTCCGGCGCGGAGAGTCTCTTAAGCGCCTCCATCACACGCTCGGCCTTCTCCTCCTGCATGAAGCCGATAACGCCGTTCATGACCACGATGGCGAGTATGGCGAGAGAGTCGACCCATTCGCCGAGCGCCCCGGCTATGACCGCCGCGCCTATGAGCACGAGTATTATGAACTCGGTGAACTGCCTGGAGAGCTTCTTCAGGCGGGACTCCCTCTTATGCTCCACGAGGGAGTTCGGCCCCCATCTTCCGAGCCGTTCACGGGCCTCCTGCTCCGTAAGCCCCCTGTCCATGTCGGTCGAGAGCTCGCGTGCGACCTCCTGGACCGTCTTTTCATGCCACTCCATCGTGTAAACCTTCCTTTTTGGCCATTTTTTAGGATTGCCGAAGCCCCGGTGCTACATTTTATCAGAAGATTTCAAGAAATGAGGGAATAAGGCTTAATTAATTTGACAACCGCGATGTCTTTTATAATATAATACAAAATTAAAGTCATGTCCCGAATTTGAGGGCAAGGTCTTGTATTTTATCGGTTTTTAGGCATGGAGAACAGATGGCCCCGGCAAAAGGGATAAAAAAGATTCTCGTGAGGGCCCCGAACTGGATCGGGGACGCGGTGATGAGCCTGCCCGCGCTCGAGTGCCTCGCCGCCCTCTACCCGTGTGCCGGGATCACGGTGCTCACCAAGGGCCGCGCCGTGCCGGTCTTCGAGAACGTCCCGCACGTGCGCGGCGTATTGGAGTACGACGACAGGGGCGCGCACAGCGGACTCGGCGGCAGGTTCCGCCTGCGCGGGGAGCTCAAGCAGAAGGGCTTCGACATGGCGGTCCTCTTCCAGAACGCCTTTGACGCCGCCTTCCTCTCCTTCATCTCCGGCATACCCGAGAGGGTCGGCTACGCGACCGACATGCGCTCCGGCCTGCTGACAAAGGCCGTCCCGGTCACCGCGGAGATAAAGAAGATGCATCAGGTATATTACTACACCAACATAATAAACGCCATCGGCGCTTCGTGTACCTCCGGCGTGCCGAAGGTCTACATCTCAAAGGACGAGAGCGCGTGGGCCGACGGCTTCATAAGGAACAACGGGCTCGAGGGCTCTCTCATGGCGGGGGCGGCGCCGGGGGCGAGCTACGGCCCGGCCAAGAGGTGGTCCGCCGAGAGGTTCGCCGAGACGCTGACCGGGCTTGCGAGGGCCCACGGGACGGTGCCCATGATATTCGGCGGCCCGGAGGACTCCGGGACGTGCCGGGAGGTCTCCCGAAGGATGAGGGGCAAGTACCACGACCTCTCCGGCAGGGTCACGCTCAGGCAGTTCATGGCCCTTCTATGCCGCATGAGCGTCTTCATAACGAACGACTCGGGCCCCATGCACCTTTCCGCCGCGCTCGGGGTGCCGACGGTTGCCGTCTTCGGCTCCACCGACCCCACGCTCACCGGGCCCCTGGGCCCGAGGACGAGGGTCGTCTCGAACAACACGCCGTGCAGCCCGTGCTTCGAGAGGGAGTGCAAACACAAGCACTACGATTGCCTCTCCATTGAGCCGGACACGGTCATAAAGGCCGCCGAAGAGCTCCTCTTCGCGGAGGGGGTGTGATGGCCGGGTCGAAGGCGATAAGGGGAGGGGCCGTCTTCCTCGACAGGGACGGCACCATAAACATAGACACCGGCTACCTCTCGAAGCCCGAGGAGCTCGTGCTCATCCCCGGGGCAGCGGAGGCGATAAGACGTCTGAACGGCCTCGGCGTGAAGGTCATAATCATAACCAACCAGTCGGGCGTGGGCAGGGGGTACTTCACCGACGCGGACGTTGACAGGGTCAATGCCCGGCTCGCGGCCCTCCTTGGCCTCGAAGGCGCGCGCATAGACGGCGTCTACTACTGCATCCACCGTCCTGGCGACGGGTGCGGGTGCAGGAAACCGCAGAACGGGCTTACGCTCAAGGCAGCCGAAGAGCACGGTGTGGACCTCTCGCGCTCCTTCGTCGTCGGGGACAAGGCCTCCGACGTGGAGCTCGCGTGGGGCTCGGGCGCGCGCGGCGTGCTCGTGCTGACAGGCAACGGCCCGGAGGAGCTCGAGAAGATGGCGCGCAGGCCCGACCACGTGGCCCCCGACCTCCGCGAGGCCGTGGAATGGATAATCGGGGAGCTCGAGACGGACGGATAGGGGCGGCCCATGAAGGTTCTGATAATAAAGCTGTCCTCCATCGGCGACTGCATACACACGCTCCCGGCTGCCGCCTCCCTGAGGGAGGGGTTCAGGAAAAAGGGGATAAAGGCGCGCATAGACTGGCTCGTCGAGGAGGCGGCAAGCTCCATACTGCGGGACAGCCGCCTCGTGGACAACGTCATAGTCGTAAAGCGAGGCTGGTTCTCCAGCCTCGCGCAGAACCTGAAGACCGCTCGCAAGCTCGCCGCCACGCGATATGACCTCGTCCTCGACTTTCAGGGCCTCCTTAAAAGCGGCGTATGGGTCTTCCTGTCAAGGGGCAAGACCCGGATGGGTTTTGCCAACGCCCGCGAGATGAGCCACGTCTTCTGTAACGACACGCTGGACCCGTACGACCCGGAGAGGCACGCCGTGGACAGGTACCTCGACCTTGCGCGCCACGCTGGCGGCGCCACAGGCCCCGCCAGCTTCCGGGTCGATACCGGGAGCGCCGGAAAGACCGTGGCCAAAAAGCTCAAGGCCGCGGGCCTGACGGCGAAGGAGCCATTCTTCGTCCTCATACCGCGCGCCCGGTGGGCCACCAAGCTCTGGAGCGACGCCAGGTTCGCCGGGCTTGCCCGAAGGCTCTCGGAGAGGACCGGCTACAGGGCCGTGCTCGCCGGAGGCCCCGACGACAGGGCCGGGCTCGAGGCCTTGAAGCAGAGCATAGGCCCGCAGGCCGTGAACCTCGCGGGTAAGACCGACCTGCCCGAGCTTGCCGAGGTCCTGAGACGCGCGCCCTTCGTGGTTACCGTGGACTCGGGGCCCATGCACCTGGCGGCGGCGGTGGGCACACGGGTCGTGGCGCTCTTCGGCCCCACGGCCCCCTGGCGCACGGGCCCATACGGCAAAGGACACGTCATAGTAAGAAAAGGGCTGGAGTGCAGCCCCTGCTTCTCCAAAAAATGCGCTGACCCCAGGTGCATGAAGGATATAACCGTGGACGATGTGCTCGGGGCGATGGAGCCCCTCCTGACAACCAGGCACGGATGAGAGGCCACTTGTTTCTGGAGGGCGATAAGATGTCAAACCCGGATTCAACATCGAAGTGCAACAAAAGGGGAAGCTGCTTCGATATGTTTTTTAAAGCCCAGGCATTTTCCGGGCCGATTCTTAATCATGTTTCTCTGTCATTCTGAGGAGCCGAAGGCGACGAAGAATCTCATGGATTGTCGACCCTCCATGAGCCGAGATTCTTCGCTTCGCTCAGGATGACAGCCTGAAACAGTGTTATAGCAACCTTTCAAAATACCCGGGTAAATGGGTTGATGGATTCTATGGCCGGTCTTGACACAGCTCTATTCCGTGCGGTAAACAGCGTGCATACCTCGCCGTTTCTCGACACGCTCATGCCGTATGTGACGCAGAAGTCCAATTTTATCGGCGTCATCATCGTTGCGGCGGCGCTCATCCTCGTCTTCGGCAGGAGGCAGGACAGGGTGGGGCTTCTCGTGCTCGTGGCGGTCGTCGCCACGAGCGATTCGGTCTGCAACCTCTTCAAGCACCTTTTCATGCGGGTGCGCCCGTGCCACGCGCTCGACGGGGTGCGGCTGCTCGTGGGGTGCGGCGGGTCGTACTCCATGCCCTCGGGGCACGCCACCAACATATTCGCGGCCATGGTCTTTCTTGCCCTCAGGTACAGGAAGGCGTTCCCGTTGTTCCTCGCGATGGCCGTCCTCGTGGCGTATTCGCGCGTCTACGTGGGCGTCCACTACCCTTCGGACGTGGCCGTAGGAGCGCTGCTCGGCACGGGCATAGCGTTCTTCTACACAGCGGCGGAGAAGAGGGTGCCGGGGATGTATGCAAATTACAGGGACAGGAAGGCGGGGACCGGTTGAGGTACAGGGACATTACCATAGCGGTGCTCGCCGCGTTCGCGCTCTTCCGGGTCGTCTACCTCCTGGTGACCCCGTTCGGGGTCTCCCCGGACGAGGCTCACTACTGGGAGTGGTCGCGCAGGCTCGCGCTGTCGTACTACAGCAAGGGGCCGGGGGTGGCCTACGTCATCGCGTTCTTCACCACCATATTCGGTGATAACGCCTTCGGCATCCGGGTGGGCGCTGTCGTCTTCTCCACGCTCGGGGGGTGGTTCATCTACCTCGTGGGCAAGGAGGTCTTCGAGAGCGAGAAGGCCGGTTTCTACGGCATGTTCCTCATGAACCTGACGCCGATATTCTCCATCGGCTCCATACTCATGACGACCGACGTTCTGCTCGTCTTCTTCTGGGCCGCCACGGTCTGGTGCGTAAACAGGGCGCTCGGGGGCCGTAGGGCCGGGTGGTGGTACGCGGCGGGCCTTCTGATAGGGCTCGGCTTCCTGACCAAGTACACGATGGTGCTGATCATACCGTGCCTGCTGCTTTTCTTCCTGTTCTCGAGAAAGGACAGGTTCTGGCTGCGCAGGTACGAGCCTTACGGCGCGTGCCTGCTGAGCCTTATTACCGTAACACCCGTATTATACTGGAATATTCTCAACGGGGAGGTTACAATAAAGCACACGATGGGCCAGGCCCACATAGGCAGCGGCGTCTTCTCCTTCAAGCCGTTCCTGGAGTTCATCGGCGCTCAGGCGGGCCTGCTTACGCCGTTCATATTCATCGCCCTCGTCTGGGGCGCGCTCAGGTGCGTCTCCTTCGGTTTCAGGTACAGAAGGAGCGGCCCGGTGCTGTTGTTCTTCGCCGGGGCGCCGCTTTTTTTGTTTTTCCTTTTCAAGAGCCTTCATGGTAAGGTTCAGGCTAACTGGGCCATCGCCGCTTACGTGACGGCCTACCCGGCTGCGGCGTGGGCCTACCTCAGCCTCTTCGAGAACAGGGGGGCGAGGTCGAGAAGGTCCCTGAAGGCGCTGGCGTGGGTCACCCTCTCCATCGGGTTCGTCGTCTCCATGCTGGCCTACTTCCCGTGGGCGCTCGAGGCGATGGGCGCGCGCAACATCATCTACCGGGCGCCGTACAACAGGGTTACCGGGTGGGCGGAGCTCGGTGACAGGGTCTCGCAGGTGAAGGCCGGGATGGAGGCGCAGGGGGGCAGGACGTTTATAGCGAGCGACACGTACCAGATAACGAGCGAGCTTGCGCTGTACGTGAAGGGCCATCCCGTTACATACAACTTCAAGGTCGGCGGCAGGCGCATGAACCAGTACGACCTGTGGCCGGGCTACGATGAGCTGAAGGGATATAACGCCCTGTACGTAAAGGGCGGGGCCGTGGAGATAGAGCCTTCGGTGGAGGCCGCTTTCGAGAGGTGCTCGCGGGAGGTCTTCACCATGCACAGGAACGGGAGGGTCCTGAAGGAGTTCTCCTTTTTCCGGTGCTACGGCTTTAAGGGCATGGAGTCCGGTACCGATATGACGTATTGAGGCGCGTCTTTGGGCCGCCGGCACAACAACGGAGGTTTTTTTGGAAGAGTCTGTTTCCATTGTAATACCAGTATACGAGGAAGAGGAGAGCCTGCCGCACCTGTACAGGTCCATAAAGGACGTCATGGATAAGCTCGGCAGGAAGTACGAGATAGTCTTTGTCGACGACGGCAGCAGGGACGGCTCGCTCAAGGTGCTCGAGGGCCTCCAGAAGAAGGACCCGGTGGTCGTGGTCGTCTCCTTCAGGCGGAACTTCGGCCAGACCGCGGCCATGGCCGCCGGCTTCGAGTACGCCCGGTGCGACATCATCATCACCATGGACGCCGACCTGCAGAACGACCCCACGGACATCCCGAAGCTCCTTGAGAAGATAAAGGACTACGACGTGGTGAGCGGATGGAGGAAGAACAGGCAGGACAAGCTCATCTCCCGCAGGCTCCCGTCCATGATAGCCAACGGGCTTATCTCCAGGGTTACGGGCGTTCACCTGCACGACTACGGCTGCACGCTCAAGGCGTACAGGAAAGAGGTCATAAAGAACGTAAAGCTCTACGGCGAGATGCACCGTTTCATCCCCGCCATAGCGTCGTGGGTCGGGGCCTCGATAACGGAGGTCGAGACCAACCACCACGCGCGCAAGTTCGGCACGTCGAAGTACGGGATATCGCGCACCATAAGGGTCGTGCTCGACCTGATAACGGTGAAGTTCCTCCAGAGCTTCTCCACCCGGCCCATACACGCCTTCGGCCCCGGCGGCCTCATACTCGGCTTCGTCGGCTTCCTGATAGCCCTGTACCTGAGCTTCGAGAAGCTCATCCTCGGCCGCGACATAGGCGGACGCCCGCTGCTCTTCCTCGGCGTGCTCCTCATCATCCTCGGAGTCCAGCTCGTCGTAATGGGCCTTCTCGGGGAGATGCTCGCGAGGATCTACCACGAGTCCCAGGGCAAGCCCATATTCACCGTAAAGAAGGTGCTTGGCAGATGAAGAGCTTCCTCGGCGTTATCTTAAAGATAGGGGTCAGCGTCTTTATCCTCTACTTCCTCTTCCGCTCCATGGACCTGAGGGCCTTCTGGACGACCATGGTCTCCGTCCAGCCCCTTGCCGTGGTCTTCGTGGCAGCGCTCTTCGCCGCCTCCCAGACCATCTCCTCCTACCGTTGGTCGGTGATACTGAAAAAGGACATAGAGGTGCCGTACCGCAAGGTGCTCTCCATATACTTCATCGGGATGTTTTTCAACAACTTCCTGCCAACGATGGTCGGCGGGGACGTGGTCAAGGCGTACTACCTCTACAAGCACACCCGCAAGGGGCACATAGCGCTGGCCTCCATATTCCTCGACAGGTACGCCGGGTTTTTCGCGCTCATGAGCATAACGGTGATAGCACTCGCCTTCGGTGGGTATTCGCTCATAAAGGGCACGGGGCTCCCGGGGCTCTTCGTCCTGCTCCTCGGAGGGTTCTACGGGGCAAGCCTCGTCATCTGGGTGGGCCCCCTGCACAGCTGGGCGATGAAGATAATGGCGAAGATCCACTTCTACGGGATAAACCACAAGATAGACACCTTCTACAAGGTGCTGATGGGGTACAAGAAACACTACGACATACTCCTTACTATATTCATCTGTTCACTGCTCGTTCAGGGCGGGACGATAATAAGCTTTTACGTGCTCGGCAGGGGGCTCGGCATAGACGTGCCTGTGGGCTACTACTTTCTGTTCATCCCTCTTACGACCACCGTCTCCATGCTGCCCATCTCACTGGCCGGGCTCGGGCTTCGCGAAGGGGCCTTCGTATACCTCTTTACGCGCGTGGGCGTGGCGCAGGAGCAGGCCCTTACGCTTTCGCTCATGTGGTTCGTGACCAGCGTGCTGGTGAGCATGATAGGCGGGGTAGAGTACGTGAGGATGGGGGGCAAGAAGGAGGTCGTGGGAGAGGGCACGCCCCCGGACCTGAAGATGGATTAGGGGGGTGGTCCGGCTCCGGGCCTCGGCCCGGCGCAGGCACGGACGCATTGAGGGCCTCCGGGGCGGCCGGGGACGCAATCGGACCTTCTTGTTCCTTGCTTTTTTATGTTATTATTGTAGCCCGGCTTGCCGGCGCTTTAAAACGGAGTGGAATCGCGTTACGGGGCCCGGCGGCGCGTGCTTCCCGGTCTTGCGGGCTTGACCCCGGAGGAGGGGGCGCACCCGGGCCTGAAATTTTTTTTGGAGAGGTGTGTTATGGCTATCGACAAGGAACTGCTCGAAATACTCGCTTGCCCCAAGTGCAAGGGCAAGGTAAAGCTCAATAAGAAAAAGGACGGGCTGGTCTGCGAGAAGTGCCGTCTCGTCTACCCGGTAAAGGACGACATACCGGTGATGCTCATCGACGAGGCGTTGCCTTCCGGATAACCCCAGCCTGCCGGGCGGTGGGCCGTGGCCGCGGCGGCCGTCCCCGGCGGGGGACGGTAAGAGGGCGTGGGCAGGGAGGACGGGGCGCGGGTCTGCGGCCCTGAGAGCGCGGACGATGCCCCGGAGCCACGGCACCGGGTATCGCGCATGGCCGGCGAGAGAGGAGGGGCCGGAGCTTGTCCTGTCCCCATCGTCAAAGGAAAGACCGGGGGCTGTATCCCGGCGCAGGAGGGCCCGCGCCGGCCCTGACCCTGAAGTCCCACAGGCCTCCCCTCTCCGAAGCAGACCCTTCCCCGGTGGATTTACGGTCGGACGCCGGCAACCCGGTACGGAAGCCCGATTCTCAACGGACCGAACGGGCCCACGGCCCAACGGACTGGCGCGCCTGACAGTAAGGGCTTTGACGACCGTCAATCCCGAGAGACATGTATGAATGCAGGGAAAGCATGAAGCCTTCTTACGGGGGAGCTCCGGGAAAACGCAGGATAGCCGTGGTCGTGCCCAAGTATGGCCTGGTCGGCGGCGGTGAACGCTTCGCCAGCGAAGTGACGGAACGCCTGGCCCGCAACGAGGACTTCGATGTCCACGTATTGGCGAACCGCTGGGTCGCTTATTCGGACAGGGTCACGTTCCATAAGGTCCCGATGCTTCGTTTTCCCCGCTTTCTACGTCCTTTGTCCTTCGCCTGGTTCGCGCAACGGATAATCGATGGCGAAGGCTTTGATCTGGTGCACGCGCATGACTGGGTCCTTCGCGCCGATCTCTTCTCCCTGCACGGCGTACCTCACGCCGGCTGGGTCAGGGATGTGCGTAAAAAACGGTTGTCCCTCTTTGACCGGTCGGTAATATCCCTTGAA
This sequence comes from Thermodesulfobacteriota bacterium, assembly GCA_046757705.1. GTDB lineage: Bacteria > Desulfobacterota > GWC2-55-46 > GWC2-55-46 > GWC2-55-46 > JBHHYT01. The sequence continues at coordinate 5,565 of JBHHYT010000013.1, read as the reverse complement.
AGGCGGACGATAGCGGCCGGAGGGTCGTCCTGCTTCTTCCCCGTATCCTCCGTAGCCATGGAGGCGTTCCGTCGCGAGTACACGTCGCTGCCAGGCCGGTGGCGGACCGTCCATCCGGGGGTCGATGTGGCGCGTTTCTCAACTCCGGACCGTGGTGCCTGCCGCGCCGAGGTCAGGGGGCGTTACGGGATAGGCGACTCGGACCTCCTCGTCCTCTTTATCGGGATGAACTTCGAGGTCAAGGGGCTCGATACCGTCATAGCGGCGGTGGCCCGGGCCCGGGCCGCGCGGCCGGAAGCGGGCGTGCGGCTTCTTGTGGTGGGGCGGGGAGACGAGAAGAAGTACCGTGAAGTAGCCCGGTCGCACGGGGTCGCAGGGGCCGTGTCGTTCGCGGGGACGCAGGCCGCTGGCATAGAGCGGTATTACAGGGCGGCGGACCTTTTTGCCATGCCATCGGCGTTCGATACCTTCGGGATGGTGGTGTTGGAGGCGATGGCGGCCGGCCTTCCAGTGATAGTCAGCCGGAATGTGGGGGCGAAGGACCTTGTCGAGGAAGGAGCAAACGGGTTCGTCCTCGCTAACGGACGGGACGCGGATGCCGCGGCGGACCGGATAGTCCGGCTGCTGGACGCGCCCCGGCGCCAGGCGATGGGAGAGGCGGCGATGCGGACGGCTTCCGGGTACGACTGGGACAGGCTGGTGGAGAAGATGGCAACGATCTATAGGGATGTCTTCAAGCGAAAGGGCGTTGCGTCAGGAGAAGGCGCCGCATGAAGAAGTATCCGGCGGACATCTCGGTCGTCATCGTGTCGTACAACACCGCTGACCTGATCGGCGACTGCCTCGCATCCGTGATGGCGTCACAGGGGGTCTCTCTCGAAGTTCTCGTTGTAGACAACGCGTCGAAGGACGGGAGTGCCGACGTCGTCCGGGAGAGGTTCCCCGCCGTCAGGCTCATCGTCAACGAGGTCAATATGGGGTTCGGAGCCGCCAATAATCAGGCGCTGCGGGAGTGTGCAGGCCGGTACATCATCCTCCTCAACCCGGACACTACTGTTGAGCCTGGAACGTTCCATACGATGGGCGAGTTCATGGACGGGCATTCGAATGTGGGACTGGCGGGCCCCATGGTCCTCAACCCCGACGGGACGCGGCAGGACTCGGTGTCCGCCCGTTATCCGGGACACCGGCACGGCTGCGCGGACCTGGGGAGGCTCCCGGGGGAGATAGCCTGTGTTCTTGGGGCCTGCCAGATCGTCTCCGCCGAGCTGTTAAAGTCCATCGGCGGCTTCGACGAGGATTTTTTTCTTTACGGGGAAGACCAGGACCTATGCTTGAGGATCCGGAGGCGCGGTTTTGAAATCGGCTTTATTGGCGCAGCGGTAATCATGCACCGGGGGGGGCATAGCGAAAAGGATACGCTGCCGGCCGAGGTCGTCAGGAAGAAGCTTCGGGCGGAATATCTTTTTTACGGGAAGCATTACCGGGCGGAGACCGTCCGGCGGATCCGCAGGGCCCAGCATCTGCGAGCACTCTGGCGGATCTTTTCTATCAGGCTGCTCTTCCCGGTGACGGCGGACAAGGCATCGGCGTCACGGAAGCTGGCAAGGTACCAGGTGATCCGCGAGGAGACCGGGGCTAAGCGCGTTAGTGAAATCAGTGAGGTGGTTTCCAGATAAGTTTCGGCAGGCTGTTGAAAAACAGCCCGCAAGTGAAATCCATGGACGAATTCACTCCGGCCAAATCGTGGTTGAAAATATCCAGGTCGGACATTTTCAAATTCCTGTTGTTTTTAATCAACATGGAAAGGTGTGCGCATGCCTTTGCTGCTCGATACCGACATAGACACTTTGGTGCAAAAAAATATTCGCGGTATAGTTGCCCGGGCGGGAGGAACTGTAGATCAGCTGATTGAGTACAAGCATTGCGCTGTGGAGGACATCAATATACCGGACGGAGGATTTGGAAAGGTTTATAAAGCCAGGAACATTGGCAATACCAATAATCACATTTCCTTTCTAAGAAGATTGCTCAAGCAGGAAATTAAGTTTCACTTACACGGGCACAGGATTCCCAGAGACAGAAAAACAATTGTCATGGATATGCATTACGCCCATAATACCCCGTTTTTACAAAATAAATACGACTGCTCCATTTCATCAAATCTTTTAGAGCATTCTCCGAATCCGATATGGCTGCTACTTAATTTTTACTTCATAACTAAAAAAAATGGTTATCAATTCCATGCGATACCTCACTATGCTTATACTTATGACAGGTTTAGAGCCCCAACCCCTGTGGAACATCTTATAGAAGATTTTGAAAATCAGGTTAGTATTGTTGATGCTGCTGATATGCTCCATGTTGAGGATTATCGGCAATCAGCGATAGAAAAAGATGGCTGGCAAAAATGTTTCCATGAAAAGTATCCTCTGGAATATCCTTTAATACATTTCCATGTATATGATGAAAATAATTCAAGAGCTCTTCTGGAGTATGTATTTCAAAATGTAGTTTCTGATATTTACAAGACCGACAGGTTCTCGGACAATGTGGTGATATTCAATAACTCGTTAAATCCACGTTTTGCTGAAAAATATAAAAAGCTATTGCGGGACATGGGAGAATAATGGGCTTTAGATCAGCTGGCAGAAGTATCCCGAGCGAAATAGCTCTTGGCCTGATATCGGAGGGCGAAGATTTCCGGTTTAAGCACCTCACGATTTCAGGTGTTGACAACGAGCCGGTTCTCGCCCGCAATGCACCTGGTCAGCGCGAGGAGGAGGTCTGCCTCTTCCACAAGGATGTGCCATCGGGCGATGCGTATGTGGCGCTGCTGGCCGACCGCATCGAGGCGGGGATGGAAAACCGCACACCGCTTCCGGTCGTCCGTTTCGCCGACGGGGAATATGAGTTTTACAACGGTTCCCTGAAATGCAACGGCCTGTACAGGCAGGCGGAATCGGTCGAGGCGATACGCGCGGCGCTCCCTGCGCACGCGGATGCGCTCCGTTATCTGGCCGCTCATGGGGCCATGGCGCCGCTGCTTTTCCCTGGGAACATGCGCCGCAGGAGCGGGATTGGCGCCTTCTTCAGAAAAAAGGGCGGGAATGATCTGGCGCTCCGCTTCCTTGAGTTCCTGGCGAAGAACGGCATAAGGGTGACGGGTTCGAATTACATCCCGTTCTATGCGGTTTACGCTTACCTTTCGGGCGCAAGGTTCGCGGCAGCGGTTGATGGGAAGACGGTTTGCCTGGTCAATTCCGACTTCAACGCAACGGCCTGCTCCGACTGGTTTGAGCGGGCCGGTTCCCGCCCCAGGCTGGTCCATGTTCCGGTACCCGATTCCTATGTGGCGACGCAATGGGCGTCGATGCGTGAAGATGTGTTCCGCGCCGTCCCCGAAGATGCGGACTGTTTTCTGGTGGGCGCTGGCGTGGGCGCGCTCCAGGTCTGCGTTGACGCGGCCCGCCGCTTTTCCGTCCCGGCGATAGACTCCGGGCACATTCTCAATATGATGAACGGGCTTGAACGCAAATCACAGGGGCCGCGCCTCTTCACACTACGCCGATGAACGATCCTCTCTGGCCGGCGGAAAGCAGCCAGGCGACGGGGGCTGGAGGGCGTTGATGAACGAAGGCATGTTGCAGCGTCACGGGATACGTGTGGCTTGCCCTCCCCATCCGAAGAGCGACACCTCTCTGTGGGGCTCGGTCAAGGGGCAGCTGGGCAAAGACCGCGTTGCTATCAGCAATAAGGACAGGTCAAAGGAGTACGGGGAAGTCTTGCGCTACGAGATCAAAAACGGCTATAGGTTGATGCGATTATGATACTGATTGCCTACGGGACCAGGCCCGAAATCATCAAGTTGTTTCCGGTCGTTCGTGAACTTCAGCGTACGGGGACTCCGTTCAAGACGCTGTTCACCGGGCAGCAGACCGATCTGTATGAGGACGTCCGGGACCTGGTGCCCTCTGCGGATTATTCGTTTGCGAGCCATTTTTCCGGGGAGAAGAGACACAATACTCTGGCTGAAAGCTTCATCAAGGTATGTTCCGCCGCAGAGGAGCTTTTTAAGGAGCAGCACTTCGATTTTGTCGTTGTCCAGGGAGACACAACGACGGCGTTGGCGACCGCTCAGACAGGCTTTTACAACAGGGTCCGTGTGGCGCATGTTGAGGCCGGGTTGCGCACCTTTGACCTGGAGAACCCTTTTCCGGAAGAGGCCAATCGCGCGGTGATCAGCCAGCTGGCGACGGTCAATTTCGTCCCTACACGCGGCGCACGGGAGAATCTTGACCGGGTGGGGGCAAGGAACGTCCACCTTGTCGGGAACACCATCGTGGATGCGGTGGAGATCATCAAAAGAGAGCACGGCATCGGGGATATCGCGAGGTCAAACGCCGTCCTGGTGACGCTCCACAGGCGTGAGAACCACGCCATCATGGGTTCGCTTTTCAATGAACTGAACCGGGTCGCACTGGAGTATCCGGACTTCGAGCTTGTTCTGCCTATCCACCCCAACCCTAATGTGCAGAGACACCGCGGTCATCTTACGGCGCCTAATATCCACGTTATCGAACCTGTCGGATATCTGGAGATGCTTCGCATGATTGCATCGGCTCCTTTCATCATTACGGATAGTGGGGGGTTGCAGGAGGAGGCCTCCTGCTTCAACAAGAAGGTGCTGATTGTAAGGGAGACCACGGAGCGACCCGAGATTGTCGACGTCGGGCTCGGCCGCCTTGTAGGCAAGGATATCTTGTCCAACATCGAATGGGCCAGGATTGCGCCTGAAGTGCTTGCGACTTCTCCTTTTGGCGACGGACACGCTTCAGAGAGGATCGTCAGGATACTTGTCGGGGACGAAACACGCGGCAACTGAAATGCATATGGCCCAGAAAAAAAGGATGGCACAATGATGAGACAGATGTTCCGGGAGGACCTTGATGAAGTGCTCCGTTTGACCGTCGAATCGGATTCTTTCGCCCTGGCCCGTTTTGCCGACGGAGAGGCGAGCGTCATGAAGAACATGACGGTCGGGAACAAGGACGGATGGTTGTACAAAAAGGATAAGAACCTTATATTCAGGCGTCGGTCACGTTCCTGCCACAGCGAGGGGCACACATTTGCCGAGCGTACCTGCGTATGGTGACGATAAAGGAGAACAGAGTGGAGGTTGCCATCGGGAGATGTACCCTCCGCTTCAGACTACGCCGATGAACGATCCTCTACGCCCCATAAGAAGGTCTTTCCGGGAATGGCGCAAGAGCCGCCGACTGGAAAAAGAGGGGGACCGCTACCGGGGGCTCTTTCTTGAGCGCGGCCTTTCTGTCCCCGGAGACGAGCAGCTGAAGGCCCTGATAAAGGGCCGCTTTCCGAGCCGTCCCGCCCGGCAAAAAGGAGAGCTGCACATCCTCGCCATCTACCATGATTACAACTGGGAAGGCCCTTCGCTCGCCCCGTCGCTCGCGGCGTTCGGCGAGGTCCGCACTCTGGACTGGAAAGACCCCGCTCTGGCCGGCGGAAAGCAGCCAGGCGACGAGGGCTGGAGGGCGCTGATGA
>JBHHYT010000012.1:0-32987 GCA_046757705.1 Thermodesulfobacteriota bacterium | reverse complement strand
ACCTTTCTAAGATAATGCAGCACCTGACAAAGGCCGGGCTGGCAAAGTCGCGCATGGGCGCAAAGGGCGGTTTTTTTCTGGCCCGCCCCGCAGATACCATAACACTGCGCCAGACCATAGAGGCCGTCGAGGGCCCTATTTTTTTGAACGTCTGCCTGATAGGGAAGGGCGAGTGCCACAGAGACGAATCCTGTCCGGTGCACCTTGTATGGAAAGAGGCGCAGAAAAAGCTCTTTGAGATACTCGACGCCAAGACCATGGCCGACCTTGTAAAGGACGCGCAGATGATAGAGGCGTCGAAGGCCTCGGCGGGCCTTGCCAGTGGAGAGTGATTTTTTTTGCACTGTATCTGGACAAAAAAGACCTTTTTTGTCCAAGCAATAGGAGGCGGGCATCCGGCCTGGCCCGCGCGTCTTTATTGATGACATTCCGGGCGTTTTTTGCCCTGCACCATAGATAACAACAGAAAAAGGGTTAAAAAGGAGGACATATGTCTGAGGCTTCTGTTTCAGGAGGTGGCGGCCGTCAGGGCTATGATGACGCACCACCAAAGTACGATGACGCGATAGTCAAGAAATTCTGCTTCATGGCCGTTGTCTGGGGCATCGTCGGGATGCTCGTGGGTGTGTTGGCCGCGGCCGAGCTGGCGTTTCCAAAACTGAACATGGGTATACCGTACATATCCTTTGGCAGGATCAGGCCGCTTCATACGAACGCGGTCATCTTCGCCTTCGGCGGGTGCGTGCTCTTCGCCACCATGTACTACTCGGTGCAAAGGACGCTCCGTGCAAGGCTGTTCAGCACCTTCCTGTCGAACCTGACCTTCTGGGGCTGGCAGCTTATCATCGTGCTGGCGGCGCTCACGCTCCCGATGGGCATGACGACGGGCAAGGAGTACGCGGAGCTCGAGTGGCCCATAGACATCCTCATAACCATTGTATGGGTGGCGCTCGGGATCAACTTCTTCGGCACCGTGTGGAAGAGGAAGGAGAAGCACATATATGTCGCCAACTGGTTTTTCATGGCGATGATAATAACCATAGCCGTGCTGCACATCTTCAATTCAATGGAGATACCGGTAAGCCTCGGAAAGTCGTACTCCGCGTACGCCGGCGTGCAGGACGCCATGGTGCAGTGGTGGTACGGGCATAACGCGGTCGGTTTCTACCTGACGGCGGGCTTTCTGGGGATCATGTACTACTTCCTCCCGAAGCAGGTCGGGCTGCCGGTCTACAGCTACAAGCTCTCGATACTCCACTTCTGGACCCTTATATTCCTCTACATCTGGGCGGGCCCCCACCACCTGCTCTACACGGCCCTGCCGGACTGGACGCAGACGCTCGGCATGAGCTTCAGCATCATGCTCATAGCGCCGTCATGGGGCGGGATGGTCAACGGGCTCCTGACGCTAAAGGGAGCGTGGAACAGGCTGCGGACCGACCCGATATTGAAGTTCATGGTCGTCGCCATCTCGTTTTACGGCATGAGCACCTTCGAAGGGCCGATGATGGCGATAAGGAGCGTCAACGCGCTGTCGCACTACACCGACTGGACCATAGGGCACGTGCACAGCGGCGCGCTCGGCTGGGTCGCCATGATAAGCATCGGCGCGCTCTATTACATGATCCCAAGGGTCTTCGGGAAAAAGGAGATGTACAGCACCAAGCTTATAAACACCCACTTCTGGCTGGCCACCATCGGCGTGGTCGTCTATGTGGTGGCCATGTGGATCTCCGGCGTCATGCAGGGGCTGATGTGGAGGGCGGTAAACCCAGACGGTTCGCTCACGTACACATTCGTCGAGTCGGTGGCGGCGATGCACCCGTACTACGTCATAAGGCTGATAGGCGGGCTCTTCTACCTCTCCGGGATGTTGCTGATGGGCTACAACCTCTTAAAGACGGCGACCGGGAAGCAAAGGGCGCCGGAGGCGGTGGCCGCGGAAAGGGGGCTGGCATGAGACACGATTTCATAGAAAAAAACGGCCTCCTGATGGCCATACTCATAACCTGCGTTATCAGCATCGGGGGCCTCGTGGAGATAACCCCGCTGTTTTTCCTCAAATCGACGATACCGCCGCTCGAGGGCGTAAAGCCATACACAGCCCTGCAGCTCGAGGGCAGGGACATATACATCAGGGAGGGCTGCTACAACTGCCACTCCCAGATGATAAGGCCGTTCAGGGCGGAGACCGAGCGCTACGGCCCGTACTCAAAGCCGGCCGAGTCGATGTACGACCATCCCTTCCAGTGGGGCTCGAAGAGGACGGGGCCGGACCTTGCCCGCGTGGGCAAGCGTTACCCGGACGCATGGCATGTCCAGCACATGCGCGACCCCCGGTCGATAGTCCCGGAGTCGGTCATGCCGATGTACCCGTGGCTTGAAAAGACCCCGCTCGACGGCGGCAACATACAGACGAAGATGAGGGCGCTGAGGAAGGTCGGGGTACCGTACGCCGACGCTGAAATAGAACAGGCCCCGGCCGAGCTTGTCAAAAAGACCGAGCTCGACGCGCTCATAGCGTACCTGCAGTCGCTCGGCACGGCGGTAAAGAGGAGGTAGCCCATGGAAAGGCTTATGCAGTTCTCGAAGATATTCCCCTTGCTCCTGTTCTTTTCATTCTACTGCGGCGTAATCATCTGGGCGTACGCCGGCAAGAACAGGAAGAAGCTCGAGGAGCACAGACAGATACCGTTCCTTGAAGATTGAAGGGCCTGCAAAAACGAAATGAGATAAAGGGAGAGACGAAGATGACGGAGAAAATCGGACATTCCGCCGACGGGATAGAAGAGTATAACACCCCTATCCCGCGCTGGCTGATGTGGTTGCTCTACTCTACCATAGTTATAGCGGTCGTCTACCTCATCATCTACCCGGGTTTCTGGCGCGGCATCGCCGGCTGGAGCTCCGCGAAGATGTATGAGCAGGAGATGGTCGAAAGCGAGGCGAGATACGCGGCCATGAAGCCGAAGGTCGAGGACATTTACACGCTCATAAACAGCAAGACGGCCCTGCTCGAGGGCAAGGAGATATTCCTGCAGAACTGCGCGCCGTGCCACGGGCCCGAAGCCAGGGGGCTGATAGGGCCGAACCTGACAGACAAGGAATGGATCTACGGAGGCAAGCCCGAGCAGATAGTCCACACGATAACCAACGGGACGGAGAACGGGATGCCGACATGGGGCCCGCAGCTCGGCGACGCGAAGATAGCGCATGTGGCGGCGTACGTGTACAGCCTCGGGGGCGGCCAATAGAAGGGCCGCGCAAAAGGAGCGGAGATGTCATTGGAAAATGAGACGGCGCAGGGGAAGAAGGTATACGCAAGGAGCGTGTCCGGAAAGTTCCGGACCATACGCAGGGCCGTCAGCGCGGTGCTTCTCGGCGTATACTTCATCCTCCCCTGGGTGAGGATAAACGGCCGGCAGCCGTTGCTCTTTGATATACCGGGCCGGAAGTTCTACGTCTTCAACACCATATTCTGGCCTCAGGAGGTCTACTATCTCGCCATCCTCGTCATCCTGCTGGTGGTTGCCCTTTTCGCCTTTACGGCGTTCGCCGGAAGGCTCTGGTGCGGCTACGCCTGCCCGCAGACGGTCTTTACCGACATATTCATGTGGATAGAGCGTCTGACCGAGGGCGACAGGGCCAGGAGGATGAGGCTGGACGGGGCTGCCATGACCTCCGGGAAGTTCGCTCGCAAGGCGGTAAAGCACGCACTGTGGATCACCTTCTCATTCGCCACAGCGTTTACATTCGTCTCGTACTTCATCCCGCCATACGAGCTGTTCGGCCGGATAACGGCTTTGAGCCTTACCGGCCCCAACGTCTTCTGGCTCGCCTTCTTCACCGTTACGACCTACGGCGACTGCGGTTTCCTCAGGGAGCTGATCTGCCTGGTGCCGTGCCCGTACGGCAGGTTCCAGAGCGCGCTCTTCGACACCGATACCCTTATCATCGGCTATGACGTCAAGCGCGGCGAGCCGAGGGGACACGTGAAAAAGGGTGGGGAAAAGGCCGCGGGCGACTGCGTGGACTGCAGCATGTGCGTTCAGGTATGTCCCACGGGGATAGACATAAGGGACGGGCTGCAGTGCGAGTGCATCGCCTGCACCCGGTGCATAGACGCCTGCAACGCCGTCATGCGCAAGACCGGCAGGCCTGAGGGGCTCATACGTTACGGGTCGTTGAGGTCGATCGGCGGCGGCAGGACCAGGGTCTTGAGGCCGAGGGTCGTCATCTACGCCATCAGCATTACGCTGCTCTTCGCGACCCTTGCCTACAAGCTCCACGGCAGGGTCCCGATAGACCTCGAGGTGCTCCGCGACAGGGCGTCGCTCTACCAGGCATCGGCCGGCGGGACCATATCGAACATCTACACCATAAAGGCCATGAACATGGACTCGCGCGACCACGGGTACCTGATAAGGACGGTCGGCATGCCGGAAGCGGAGATGGTAGTCGGCAGGAACCCGATAACGGTCAAAAGCGGAGAGGTCTACCAGACGACGCTCTCGCTGACCGTAAAGGGCAGAAACATGCCGGGCAAGGTAAACGGCTTCGAGTTCGTGATAGAGGACGTCGAGGACCCGCGGGTAAGGGCGACAAGGGACAGCACGTTCCTGGTCCCCGAGGTAAAGGACAAGGAATCCATGCTGTCAATGAAGAAATTATAATTATGGAGCGGCCGATGGGACAGATGCACGGAGGGGACGCGAAAGGCCGGGAGCAGGCCAGGAGCCGCTGGCCGGCGATCATAGTCTGCTCCCTGGCGGTGGTATTGCTCGTAAACGCGTTCGTGCTGTACATGTCGATAAGGACCGACGACGGCCTTGTCGACGAGGATTACTACATGAAAGGGCTATTCTATTCAAAGGGCCTGCGGGGAGAAAAGGAGCTCGGCTGGAAGATAGAGCTCTCCTTCGACTCTGCGCCGGCGGCCTCCGCGACCGCGATGAACCCCGTAAGGGTGGAGATTCTCAAGAACAACGGCGAGGTGATGGACGCGCACGTGATACTTACGCTCAAGAGGCCGGCCACCGACAGGTACGACAGGGCGTACACGCTCGTCCCCTCCGGCGGCGGGTACAGGGGAGAGCTCGTGATACCCGCCGAAGGGCTATGGGACGTCGAGGTGCGCGCCGGCAAGAACGGGCTCGATATGACGAAGACATTCAGGATAAGGGTGTAGCATGGAGATCGCCTCCGAGACAGGGCCGTTGGAGCGCGAGGCAGGCGCCGTTGAAGAGGGTTGCTTTCACTGCGGGCTCGCCTTGAACGGCGCCTCGTACAGCGAGGTCGTTGGCGCGCAGGAGAGGAGCTTCTGCTGCAACGGGTGCATGAGCGTGTGCAGGTATATCTTCGACGCGGGGCTTGAGGGGTATTACGAAAAACGCCACTCCAGCAGGCCCGTCGGTCCTGTGCCGCCCGGGCTTGCCGATGCGCTGCCCGAGGACGCCCCGGAGGGGGTCTCGACGTCGGAGGGTGCCGCCGAGGCGCACGTGCTCGTAGGCGGCATCCACTGCGCCGCCTGCATATGGCTGATCGAGAAGGTGACGGGAAGGATGCCGGGGGTGGAGTCCTGCAGGGTCAACTTCTCCACCCGGCGCCTGACTGTGCGGTGGCGCCCGGGCGAGGTGGCGCTCAACGACATAACAGGCAGGGTCTCCTCCATCGGCTACACCGTTGAGCCCTATGACGCATCGGCCGAGGCGCGCCTTGCGCAGAGCGAGAACGACCTTATCATAAAAACGGCGGTCGCCGGCTTCGGCTTCCTCGCGACCATGTTCCTCTCCGAAGGCCTCTACGGCGGTTACCTCTGGGGCATGGAGGCCGGCTACAGGGACTTCCTGCAGTGGGCGAGCATGATAATAGCCGCGCCGGCCATATTCTACTCCGGCCTCCCTTTCATGACAGGGGCATGGAGGGGCCTCAGGAACAGGATAATGACCATGGACCTGCCTGTCGCCCTCGGGTTCCTCATAACGTACCTGTACAGCGCGTGGGCCACCGTCTGGGGCAGGACCGACGTCTACTTCGACTCCGCCGTCATGTTCGTCTTCCTTATACTGGCGGGCAGGCTGCTCGAGGCGAAGGCGAGGAAAAAGGCGTTTGGCGCGGTGGCGGGGCTTTCGGCCATCGAGCCGCGCAGGGCCACGATAGTCGTGGACGGCGCAAGGAGAGAGATCCCCGTAAAGGCCGTCAAGGAAGGCGACGTGGTCGAGGTCAGGCCCGGGCAGAAGGTGCCCACCGACGGAGTGATAATCGAGGGCCGCTCGAACGTGGACGAGTCGATGCTCACGGGAGAGGCCGCCCCGGTGATGAAAAAGGCAGGGGACGAGGTCTACGCCGCCACCATGAACACGGACGGCGCGTTCCTTTTCAGGGTAACCGGGACAGGCGACAAGACCCTTGTCTCGGGGATAAGAAGGCTTGTAGACGACGCGCAGCTTAAAAAGGCCGGGGTGCAGAAGATGGCCGACAGGGTGGCGGCCTACTTCGTGCCGGTCATCATAGGCGCGGCGGGCCTCACCTTCCTGTACTGGAGCCGCTACGACACGTCCCATGCGATGATATATGCCGTGGCCGTGCTTATAATCACCTGTCCGTGCGCGCTCGCGCTCGCCACCCCGGCGGCCATACTGGCCGCCACCGGCGCCGCGGCCAGGGAGGGCATACTTGTCAAGAGCGCCGCGGCGCTCGAAAGGCTCAATAAGACCACGCACGTCGTGCTCGATAAGACCGGCACCATAACCGAGGGGAAGATGCAGGTGGCCGAGGTTGTGGCCGCACCCGGCGGCGACGAGGGCTCGGTGCTCGCCAGGGCGGCCATCGCCGAGAGGTTCTCCGAGCACCCGGTCGGCAGGGCGATATGCGCGGAGGCCAGGCACAGGGGCGTGAACTTCGAGCTCCCCGTCACGGGCTTCAAGGCGCACGTGGGCAGGGGGGTCGAGGTCACTGGAAGGCCGGCCCCCGTGGCGCATGGTGACGTCCGCTCAAATGTCGTGGAGTTCCCCGGCAGCGGCATGGGGGGAAGGGTAGTCGTGGGCAGCGCAAGGATGCTCGAGGAGATGGGCGCTGTCGTGCCCCACGGCCTGCTCTCCGAGGGCCAGGGGCTCTCGGAGAGGGGCAGGACCGTCGTCTATGTCGCAGAGTCCGGAGGCGAAGGCAGTGAGCTCAGGGCCGCCGGTCTTATAGCCGTCTCGGACCCGCCGAGGCAAGAGGCCGCGGCCCTTGTAAGGCGGCTCAAGGATATGGGCATCGGCGTGACAATGCTTACCGGGGACAATAAGAGCGCCGCCAGGTGCCTTGCGTCGAGCATCGGCATAGACGACGTGATAGCGGGCGTGCTCCCGGCGGAGAAGGAAAGAGTGATAAGCAGGATGCGGGGGAGCGGGCAGGTGGTGGTAATGGCCGGCGACGGCATAAACGACGGCCCGGCGCTGGCAAGCGCCGATATCGGCATAGCCATAGGCTCCGGGGCCGACCTCGCCATATCGAGCGCGGACATAGTTCTGCTTACCTCCAACCCCATGATGGTCCTGAGGGCGATAGAAATATCCAGAAGGGCCTTCTCTGTGATACGCGGCAACCTCGCCCTGTCGGTCTTGTATAACGCCGTGTTCATGCCGCTGGCGGCGTTGGGCTTCATAGTGCCGCTGGCGGCGGCCATAGCCATGCCGATCAGCTCCCTGGCGGTCGTAGGCAACTCGGTCAGGGCGGGAAGGAAGTAGACGGTATGAGAGGGGCGGCGCCATGCATGACGGGGTTTTCCCTGAGGCCCTGAATTTTCAGATACCGGCCCCTTTGGGGCATATTAAAGTCTTCGCCGCAAGGCGAACGTTTTTCTCCCATTCCCCGAATAGGAGAATAATCGGTCACCCGTCCCTTGATGGCGGGCCGGGCTCCAGCCCGGGACACAAGGAGGCGATATAATGGAGATTCTCTTTCTGATGATACCGGCCGTCATACTTCTCGGCTCCATCGGGCTCATCTTCCTGATATGGTCGGTCAGGACAGGGCAGTTCGAGGACATGGAAGGGCCCAAGTACAGGATATTTTTCGATGATGACGACGCAGAGGCGAAGAAGAGGGGTTAGCCTGTGAGCGATATCTTCCTGGTCTTTCTTATGGGCCTTTTCGGCTCGCTCCACTGCGTGGCGATGTGCGGGGGGCTTGTCTCGGCCTGCTCCATGCGCTTCGGCGGCGGGTTCTGGTTCTCGCTGAAGTATAACGCCGGCAGGGTCTTTACATACGCGCTGCTCGGCCTTGTGATGGGGCTGCTGGGAAAGGCGTTGATATCGGCCGGGGCGTTCGGCAGGTTCCAGTCCCTTATGCCTGTCATTGCCGGGGTCTTCATGGTTTTTGTCGGCCTCGACCTCATCGGGGCGTTGCCGCAGAGCCTCAAGAGGCTCTTTGCGGGGCTTGTTCCCTCGCCGTTGTCCGGGGTCTTCAGGCGCGCCGGGACGGTGGACGGAAGGGTGGCCCCCGTCCTGCTCGGCATGCTCAACGGCCTGATACCGTGCGGGTTGCTCTACGCCGTTGGCGTCAAGGCGGCATCGACCGCGGACCCCGCCACGGGCGCGATGATGATGGCGGCCCTCGGCGCCGGGAACTTCCTGCCCCTGCTCTTTACCGGGTCGCTCTCCGGGCTTTTAAGGAAAAAGGCGCTCGCCTTCACCGTGGCGTCCTCCATTATCATAATACTCCTCGGGGTAAAATCGATCATCCTCGGCGCCGGCCCTCTGCACACCCACACGCAGCTTGCGGCGGCCATGCACGTCTTCAACGCCCGCTGATACCCGTTTCCCTTACAAATGCCCTTACTTTTGCCCCGGCGGCGCCGGCCCGCACGCACGCCGTTGTTCGGGCAGGAACCCGTGCACAAGTACAGGTAACGCGATTAGGCACTTTATTTTTTCGCGGATATGCCGTATATTTTTTACAGGAATTTTGTGTTTAACAACCACGGGGAAGGGAGAGGGGTCTTTATGTCGGGCGCAAGAGGCAGGGTGCTTGTAATGGATGACGATGAGATGATAAGGGATGTCGCCGAGGAGATGCTCGCCATGTACGGCTACGAGGTGGAGTTCGCGATCGACGGCAACGTGGCGATCGAGAGCTTCAAGGAGGCCAAAAAGAACGAGAGGCCTTTCGACCTGGTGATAATGGACCTCACGGTGCCGGGCGGGGTCGGCGGCAGGGACGCCATACACGTGCTCCTTGAGATAGACCCGGGGGTAAAGGCCATCGTATCGAGCGGGCTTGCGAACGACCCGGTGATGTCCGACTACGGCAGTTACGGATTCCACGGCGTCATATTCAAGCCGTACAGGGTAACGGAGTTCACAAGCGAGGTGCGCCGCGTGATGACGGGAGGGCCGAAGGAGACCTGAGCCCCGCGTCTTTGCCCGGGGGGCGCCCCGCCTTCGTGCCCCCCTTCGGACGGACCGTATCGCAACACCCCGCCCGCTCTCCCGAGCGCCAACCGCGTCCGGGCGGAGCGGTTCCCCCACTTTTTTCTCGCAACGGAACACCGTTCTCCTCAACCTATCGAAATAACAGGGTATTTTTGGTTTTCCCGCCCCTTGCGGCCCGCCCCTCCATGCGTGCAGGAGGCCTTGCGCCTCGACCTCCGACCCCATGTTACGATTTTTACACTTTAATTTTTTTTGCCATCCGGCTAAAAATTATATTAAATTTTTTGTATTTATCAAAAATTTCTGGTATAAATAGCGTATCTAACACCTTCTTCCAAAAGAATAAAAATCCAATAGTGGTTCACGGGCCCCGCGGAATTAATTTTACCTCTGAAGAAATCGCCGGCCCGAGGGCAAGAGGGATTAGACCTGCCGTATGCCATGAAGTGTTGCAGTCCTGATTTAGTGCGTTTCAGTTTGAAAAGCCTGATGCGGCGCGAAGACGGTTTTTTTCTCTGTCCGGTACCTGTTGAACACACATTGTTTCTGATACATATACAACTACCAAGGAGGTGAAATAGCTATGAAGATCATGGTTTGCCATGATGGGTCAAAGAGCGCTCAAACCGCGCTTGAAAAAACAGTAAGCCTCTTCAAAAGCCAGAAGCCGGAGCTAATCCTGCTCACAGTAGTTGAAGAGCCGCTCGATGCGACGAGTGTCGACGAGGACAGCTTCGAGAAGTGGCGCAACAAAAGGGACGAGGACCTCAAGAAGGCCGCGGAATGGGTCGCGGGCCACGGGGTCGACGTAGACGCGCTTCTCGCAGTCGGCGATCCGAGGAAGATGATACTCCAGGCCGCAAAGGCCAAGGACGTGGACATGCTCGTAGTGGCGAAGAGGGGCACCAGCGCGATTGAGCAGATGGTGCTCGGAAGCGTCAGCGCCTTTATCGTCAGGCACGCGCACTGCCCTGTATTAGTCCTTTAGAAACGACGCAATATTAATTTTTCCTCAGTGTCATAAATTATTACCGGAGGTCTAAAATGTCTACTGAGTACGGCGACGACAAACAGATGTCTACGGGCACCCTGTTCCAACTGAGAAGGTTGGATATCAGGGCGCTCCACAAGACATGGTTTGCGTTCTTCCTCACCTTCTTTGTCTGGTTCAACATGGCGCCGCTGGCGACCACCATCATGAAAGCATCGCACATATCGACCGCGCAGTTGAAGCTCCTGTTCATCTGCAACGTCGCGCTAACCGCACCCGGCCGTGTCATCGTGGGCATGCTCACCGACAGGTTCGGGCCAAGGAAGGCGTTCAGCATAATAATGATACTACTGGCGATACCGTGCTTCGCGTTCGCCTTCTCCACCTCATACACGCAGATGCTCATCTCAAGGCTCATTCTCAGCCTCGTGGGCACGGGCTTCGTCGTCGGCATCCACATGACGTCGCTGTGGTTCAAGCCGAGGGACATAGGCTTCGCACAGGGCGTCGAGGCCGGCCTCGGCAACTGGGGCTCTTCGATAGCCGCCATGCTCATGCCGGTAATCGCCCTTAACCTCTTCGGCGGGGAGAACGGCTGGAGGTACGGCATAGCCTTAAGCGGCGGCATCATGCTCGCATACGGCATCTTCTACTGGTTCAGCATCACCGACGGCCCTCCCGGCTCAAAGTACCACAGGCCCAAGAGGGGCGCGGCCATCGAGGTCAGCACCTGGGCCGATATGATAAACGCCATGGCATGGACCGTCCCGACCGTCGGCATCCTCGCCGTCCTCGTATGGAAGATCAAGCGCATGGGGCTTATGAGCACCGGCGCGGCCACCGTGGCGTACATAATAATCGGCCTCGTCGTCCTCTACCAGCTCATCCAGATCTACCGCGTGAACAGGCCGATACTCAACAAGGGCGTGCCGGAAGACGACAAGTACCGGTTCTGGGACGTAGGGTGCCTGTGCATGAGCTACATCGCGTGCTTCGGGGCCGAGCTCGGGGTCGTCTCCATGCTCCCGATGTTCTTCCAGAAGACCTTCACCCTTACGCCGCAGACGGCGGGCTTCGTAGGCTCGTTCTTCGCGTTCACCAACTTCTTCGCAAGGCCCCTGGGAGGCTTCATCTCCGACAGGGTGCCTTCGAGGAGATGGGCGCACCTGATAACGCTCGCCGGCATCACCGCCGGGTTCATACTGATGGGGCTCGTCGGCTCCACGTCTCTTATCGTGGCCGCCATCGTCGTCGTCCTGACGGCGCTCTCGGTCATGTCCTGCGAGGGCACGACCTTCGCCCTGGTGCCTCTGGTCAAGAGGCGCATAACGGGCCAGGTCTCCGGCTACGTCGGCTCGTACGGAAACGTCGGCGCCATATCCTTCCTCACGGCGTACACCTTCGTCTCCGACTCCCAGTTCTTCTTCGTCATAGGAGGTACGGCCCTGGTCACGTTCCTGTTCTGCCTGTTCATGCTCAGGGAACCGGCCGGAGCGTTCGAGAAGGAGTACCAGCTCTCCTCGGTCGACAGGGCGATGATGAAGGAAGACTGATAAAAAGCAACAGACCCTTAAGCTCAAGAAGCCCGGTGCGGGAGACCGCACCGGGCTTTTTTTATGGGCGGGGGCGCCGCCGGGAAGATAGCGCCCTTCACCCTTGCAGGCACCCGTGTCACCGGAAAAACCGGCCGACCGCCCATAGCCCTCCGAACAAGACGAGCCCCGCGGCTATGCGCACGAGCGTAAGAACGCCCATCTCGATCTCCCGAATCCTCTTGCCCATGAACCGCCTCCTTTCCAACCGCCCGGCAAGGGGCCTTGAAACCTTCCTGCTCATGACGGCGGGGTCATTTTATAAAAATAAATATTAAGGGTCGATTAAGGGCGCGAACCCTTCGGCCGCGCCTGGAGGACGAACCGGGGCAGAGATCGGTACGTATTCACCGGAGGCGGGGGGGCCGCATGCCCGTGCCGGGAGGGCCGTTCTCCTGAAAATCCTTTTGAAACAAATATTTGTATGGGGACTTGCCATGCCCGGGCCAACACTTTTTCAGACGAAAGCGCTTTACTTTTGCACATACATAGTTTAAAATACACTATCTTATTTAAATTGAACAACGTCTTTCTCCTTAACGGCAAGCGTCGGGGAGCGGCGCCTGATCACCTCCCGCACGCAACACGGGTTCCACCCGGCAGGCAATTCATCCGTAGCGTATATGAGAGAGGCCGGTTTGTTGAGCGGACCTGACAAAAAAGGTATCGTAAGCGAGTCCTCGAGGGCCGAAATCGCGCACGCGTTGGAGATGCCCGGCTGGTTCAAGGCGCTCTTCACCGGGATACCCGACCTCGCCTTTATCTGCGACAGGAAAGGGAACATCCTTTACGTAAACGACGCCTTCGAGAGGATTACCGGCAACAAGGCGGACGACTTTATCTGCCACCCCTTCCACCGCCTCTTCGACGAAGACAACCTCAAGGCGGCCGAGGCCTGCCACAAGAAGAGCATGGCGGGCGAACGGACGACCTGCGAGCTGTACTTCAAGGACACCGGGAAGCTCTGCGAGTTCAAGAACGCGCCGCTCAGGGACGAATCCGGCAGGATTACAGGCGTCGTGGGCATAGCCAGGGAGATACCCCGGAGCAGGCGGGAGGACGAGCTGCGCGAGCGGGACCGGCATATGCTCGCGGACCTCGTTCAGGAGCGCACCAGGGAGCTGATAGAGATAAACGAGGAGCTTTTAAAGGAGGTCTCTCTGCGCGAGGAGGCCGAAAGGGGGCTTGCGGCCCTCGAGCAGGGTTTCACGGGCCTGATCGAGGCGTTGCCCGAGGCGGTAATCGTCGCGGACGCCGATAGCCGCGCCATACTGCACGCCAACACTAGGGCTTCGCGCCTTGCGGGCATACCGTTGGAGGAGATGGCCGGCATGAAGTTCACGGCCCTCGGCATAGACGCCCACTTCCATTCTTCCTCGGCGCGCTCGTCGAGGAAGACCTTCGTACGCAACAGGGTCACTGGGCGAACGGCGACGGTGCGTGCGACATCCACCGAGGTGGACGCCGGCGGCAGGAAGATACTGAACCTCGTGCTCAGGGACATCACCCCGCCGGGGCCGTCCACGGTGGGCGCGAGGATGCTCAAGGCGCTCGAACAGAGCCAGGGCGCGGTGGCGATAGCCGACGTCAACGGCGTGATCGAGTTCGCGAACCCCGTCTTCGGAAGGCTTGCGGGCTGCGCGGCCGCCGAGGCCGCCGGCAAGAACATCCGACGCTTCTTCAACGCCCGGAACGAAAAGGAGTTCGACGACTTCCTAATGACCGTGCTCGCAGGCGGTATGTGGAGGGGCGTATTCAAGGCCCCCGGCAAGGACGGCGGGGTCCGCGACTGCGACGTGCTCGTCATGCCGCTCAAGGCCGAAGGCGGCCCTGTCACGCACATGCTCTGCATACACGAGGCGCGCTAAGGGCCCTCACCCCTTCCGGCGAATACCCCCTTTGGAAGGTCGCCGGAGGCCCTGAAAATCCTTCTCCGGTCCCATTGCGGGGAGCTTTAGCAATGACAGACCATGAAATTAATCCGGGCTTCCCTTTCATGTTATTTCCTTCCCGGAGGCCCCTCCCGAAGACCCCGCGTAATGAAATATTTTCATAGGCCACTATGACATTTTTTCGTCATTCACACCCCTCCCCGATTTGCCTGAAAAAATCCGCTTTAAATTCAGACCCTTTGTTTTTGGCACCCTTCTTGCTTTAAAAACAGCGTATCCGGGGGGGCCTATACTCTCTGAAACTCGCTGGCCATATCCCGGCCCGGACCAGACCCGAAAAAAATTTAAAGCATCCAATCCGGCACCCGATACGTATATTAAGGAGGGCTATGAAATGCATCTAAAGAGACTATTGACGGGCGTCTTTACCGCCGCCATTTTGGCATCACCGGCCCTCGCGGCCGAACAGGACAGCCTGAGGCTCCGCCTCATAGAGTCGGCCTCGGCAGAGACCGTCTACACCATCGACGAGCACTCTACTCTGGCTACGAGCACCGCCCCCGGCGCACTCGCCGGAGAGCTCGAAGGCTTCTGCACGAAGAAGGGAGGGACGCTTGAGAGGCTCGACGACGGGACGGCCCCCGACAGGCTCTCCGTAAAGTGCGGCTCCCTCTTCGAGGCGAAGGCTCTGGAAGGCAAACTGGTGAACGGCAGGCCGGTCTTCCTCGTTAAAAATTCGGCGAGCGAGCCATTCGCCTTCAAGAACCCCGATTTTCCGGCCATCGACAGGCTCGGTACGCCGGCGGACGGCAGGCTGCCGGGCAGCTACAGCAGCCTCGACGTCTACCAGTACATGTACGCCCTCTGCAAGAAAGGCAACGGCACCCCCTCGACGGTCATCACCAGACGGCAGGGCAAGAGCGTGCGGCTCGGGGAGGCCACCGACGCGGAGGCATTCGACTACATACTGAACTCGGGCGACGGGAGAGACCCCTGGTACATGGAGTGCGCCGGGGAGAAGAAGTTCCTCATCGAGAAGGACTACCGGTACTCGAACGACCAGGAGAACGTCTTCTACTACCACACGAACAGGGGCCTTGACGGGATAAACTACGTAAAGCTCGAAACCGACAAGGTGGCGAAGCTCGAAGGGTCGGATTCCATGCTCGACGACGCCGGCAGGGCCGACTTCGCGGACTTCCTGAAGATGTCCGGTCTCGACCCCTATGCCGCGAAGTTCAAGTAGAAGAAAACTCGATCAAACGGGCCCGGGGACCGGGCCCTCTCCATAAAAAAAGGCCCGGCAGCTACAGACTGCCGGGCCTTTGCTCATTATCATCCGACGGCTGAATACGCGCCGCGGACTTTATGGAAAAATACGCCGCCACCCCCCTGCCGCCCCCGCCCGCCGCGCTTATCCGTGGCACTTCTTGAACTTCTTCCCGCTGCCGCACCAGCACGGGTCGTTGCGTCCGGGCCTTTTTTCCGCCTTCCTCTGCTGCGGCAGCAGATGCGGGGCGCGCACGGCGCACATCTCCCTGAGCTGCGCTATGACGGAGTCCGCCGCCTGCTCCGCGCTTTCGACCCCCCTGCCGTAGTGGGTGAGGCTTGCGGCCTTCTCGACCCTTATCGCCTCGTCTACCGCGGCCCTTTCCCCTGCCCCGGCGCCCTGTGCCGCGTGTATTATGCGGCAGTACCCCTTCTCATTCGGCGCCACGTTCAAGGAGCCCATGTAGCCGCAGTGGGGCGGGCGTATGTCGTCGCCCGCACCCCCCGCACCCTGCGCCCCCCGCCCGATGACCGACGGGTGGATCATGCAGACCTTCTCCTCGGAGAGGAAGTTGCACCTGAAAGCGAACATGGCAAGCAGGTTCAAGGCGATGGAGGAGCTGTTTACGCGGATGTCCGTCAGGGCGACGTTGTACCTCTCCGGCGCACAGAAGAGCGGCTCCGGGGGGTCCCCGGAGGTGACGTAGCCCTCCACTATCCGCCGGGAGCGCGCCCTTATGGACCTCACAAGCTCCGGGCGGAAGGCGCTCATGTTGCCGAGCCCTCCCTCCTTTACGACGGTATAGGAGATGATGCCCCACCACGGGTCGCAGCACAACGCGGCGCAGCGCTCGATGCAGATGTCCGAAAAATATGAGGTATCCTTGGTCTTCTCTCTGTTCCGGCCTTCCATGACCCTGCCATTATATACCTTTTGGGCGGGCTTAGTCCATTGTTTTGGGCCCCTGCCCCCTTCCGGGAACGCCGGACGGGGGGAGAAAATTTCTATACTTTACGATGAAATCCCACTATAATTCCTTATTCGGCCTTTGAAAGCCACAGCTTACGCGCTTGTACGCCCCTTTGCCGGAAAGGGGCGTACAATCAGGGGAAAACCGGAAAAAATGCCGATCGGAAAATATAAAGACCTTCTAAAGAACCTCGGGTTCCAGTCCTTCCTCTGGACCCAGTTCCTCGGGGCCTTCAACGACAATCTGTTCAAGATAGTCATATCCATGTTCGCCGTGAACATGGCCACCGGGAGCGGGCACGGCGGCATGTACGTCTCCCTTGTCGGCGCGGTGTTCATACTGCCGTACTTCCTCTGCTCCGGGTACGCGGGCTTTGTGACAGACGCGTACAACAAGAGGACCGTCCTGATAGCCACGAAGAGCTTCGAGATAGTGGCCGTGGGGTGCGGCCTCTTCGCCCTCTACGCCCAGAGGATAGAGCCGCTCCTGCTGACGCTCTTCCTCATGGCCATGCAGTCCACCTTCTTCAGCCCCGCCAAGTACGGCATAGTGCCGGAGATGCTCCCCGACAGGGACCTCTCGAGGGCCAACGGCCTGCTCGAGATGACGACCTTCATCGCCATCATCCTCGGCACCTCCGTGGGCGCGATAATGTTCTCCACGTGGAAGGGCCAGCTTACGCTCGTCGGCTTCTTCCTCGTCGCCATAGCCGTAATCGGCACGCTCGCGAGCTTCGGCATCACGAAGGTGCCGGACCCCGGGACGCCCAAGAGGTTCAGCATAAACCCGTGGGCCGAGATATACGACGGCTCGAAGAGGATGCTCAAGGACAGGCTGATGCTCCTGATCGTGATGGGCCTTACGTACTTCTGGTTCCTCGGTGCGCTGCTCCAGATGGACATCCTGCTGCTCGGCAAGGAGGTCATGCACCTGAACGACCTGTGGATAGGCGTGCTGGTAATCTTCCTCGCCATAGGCATCGGCATCGGGTGCGTAACCGCCGGGCGGCTTTCCGGCGACAAGGTCGAGCCGGGGATAGTCCCGCTCGGCTCCGTGGGAATGGGCGTCTTCTCCATACTCATATACTACTCCTCGTTCTCGTACCCGAGGACCGCCGCCGCGCTGGTGATGCTCGGCATCTCCTGCGGCCTGTTCATCGTCCCGCTCAACGCCCTGCTCCAGCAAAAGAGCGGCTCCGACGAAAAGGGCCGCCTGATAGCGACCAACAACTTCATAAACACCGCTGGCATACTCGTGGCCTCGGGCGTGCTGTGGGTCCTGAAGGACAAGCTCTTCATACCGGCGGACAAGATAATCTTCATCTTCGGCCTGCTGACCATATTCTCCACCGTGCTCCTCCTGAAGATGTTCCCGGACTTCCTCGTCCGCCTGGTGCTCTGGATGCTCACGCACACGCTCTACAACATACGGATAGCCGGGCAGGAGAACGTGCCGCTCAACGGCCCGGCCCTTCTGGTAGCCAACCACGTCTCCTTCGCCGACGGCTTCCTCGTCGGCGCGTGCATACAGCGCTTCGTGCGCTTCATGATATACAGGCAGTTCTACGAGAAGAAGAGCCTGGGCTGGCTCCTGCGCCTCATGCACGCCATACCAATCTCCGACGGCAACAGGAAGGACGTGGTGGCCTCGATACGCAAGGCGCGCGAAGAGCTGCAGGCCGGCCACGTCGTGTGCATATTCGCCGAGGGCGAGATAACGAGGACAGGCAACCTGAGGCCGTTCAAGAAGGGCTGCGAGAGGATAGCCGCGGGCCTCGGCGTGCCGGTCATTCCCGTGCACCTGGACAGGGTCTGGGGCTCGGTCTTCAGCTTCAAGGGCGGCCGCTTCTTCTGGAAGTGGCCCTCGCACTTCCCCTACCACGTCACCGTATCCTTCGGCAAGCCCATGCGCCCCGACGCGACCACCGAGGAGGTGCGCAACGCGGTGATGGAGCTGGGGAGCGAGGCGGTCGAGGTGCGCCGCCAGCCCCACGACATGCTCCACCTGAAGTTCATAAAGAGGGCGAAGCAGAACTGGTTCGGCCTGTGCATGGCCGATTCCACCGGCAGGGCCCTGTCCTGGGGCAAGGCCCTTACCGCAAGCCTCCTTATCGCCGGGTGGTTCCGCAGGCACTGCCAGAGGGAGGAGTTCGTGGCGCTGCTCCTGCCCCCGTCGGTCGGAGGGGCGCTGGCGAACGTGGCGGCGCTCATAGCCGGCAAGGTGACGGTCAACCTGAACTACACCTGCGGCAAGGAGGCGATGGAGGCCGCGGTAAACCGGTGCTCCATAAGGACCATCGTGACCTCCCGGAGCTTCATCTCCAAGGCGGGCATCCCGGAGAGCAAGGGCATGGTCTTCATCGAGGAGATCGTCTCCGGGGTATCTCCCATAAGGCGGGCGGCCACCGGCATCGTATCCTTCTTCCTGCCGCCGCTCGCGCTCGACTACCTCTACTGCTGGGGGGACAAGAACCCCGGCAAGCTCGCCACCATAATCTTCACCACGGGCAGCACCGGGCGGCCCAAGGGCGTGATGCTCACGCACCACAACATCGTCTCCAACGCCGAGGGGGTCGCCCAGGTCTTCCACCTTCAGAAGACAGACACCCTCATGGGCGTACTCCCGTTCTTCCACTCCTTCGGCTTCACCGCCACCCTCTGGTTCCCTCTCATAAAGGGCTTCAGGGCCGTATACCACCAGAACCCCATGGACGCAAGTACCATCGGCAAGCTGGTGAAGAAGTACTCCGCCAACATGATATTCGCGACCCCTGCCTTCTACTCCGCGTACATAAGGAAGTGCGGGGCCGACGAGTTCAAGAGCCTGAAGTACGCGATATCCGGCGCCGAGAGGCTCCCCCCGGCCACGGCCTCGGCCTTCAGGGAGAAGTTCGGCATAGAGATACTCGAGGGCTACGGCACGACCGAGCTCTCCCCGGTGGTCTCGGTGAACGTGCCGGACGTAGTCCAGCAAGGGCACCTTCAGAAGGGATCAAAGCACGGCACCGTGGGCCAGTCCCTGCCCGGCGTGACGGTGAAGGTCGTCGACCCGGAGACAAGGGAGCGGGTGGCCCCGGGGGCCGAGGGCCTGCTGCTCGTAAAGGGCCCGAACGTGATGAAGGGGTACTACAACGACCCCGCTATGACCGCCGCGGTGATAAAGGACGGCTGGTACGACACCGGGGACATCGTCTCCATATGCGAGGACGGGTTCATAAGGATAACCGACAGGCTCTCGAGGTTGAGCAAGATAGGCGGCGAGATGGTCCCTCACCTGAAGATCGAAGAGACGCTCGCCGAGGTGCTCGGGTGCGAGTGCGCTGTAACGGCCCTGCCCGATGAGCGCAAGGGCGAGAGGATAGTGGCCTTCTACACCAGGGACGCCTCGCCCGAGGAGGTCCGGGAGCTGCTCTCGAGGACCGGCCTGCCAAAGCTCTGGATACCGAAGAGGGAGAACCTGCGGCACATAGAGTCTGTGCCGACGACCGCCTCCGGCAAGCTCGACCTCACGAGGCTCAGGGAGCTCGCCTCCATGACAGCCGCTGTATAACCGGTTCATTCGAATACCGGAATGAACCGCCCCGAATAATACCGCGGGGGTTCTCCCGAGACATTCCGAAGGCCCTTCTCACCCCCCTCCTGCCCGTCAGCGGGGAGGGTCTTAAAAAAAAACCCCGCAGCAGGCTGCAGGGAAATAGACGGTCGATAAGGATGAAAAAAGTGGGCGCTACTTCTTCGCCGCGCCGACGCCGGGAAGCGGGGCCAGGTAGACGGTGTTCCGGGAGAGGTCCTTTGCGCGGTACATCGCCTTGTCCGCTATCTTGAGAAGCTCTTTCTTGTCCCTTGTATGCAGCGGGTAGGTCGCGATACCGATGGACGCGGTGACCCTGATATCGAGCGACTCGTCGCTTAAAAAGCGCGTCTTCTCGATGGTCTCCCTTATCCTCTCGGCCACGCGCGAGGCCACGTTGTAGTCGGCGTCAACGAGCACGATGACGTACTCGTCCCCGCCGTACCTTACAACGGTATCGACCTCCCTGACGCACTTGAGCAGTATCTTGCCGGTCTCAACGAGCATCTTGCTGCCCACCAGGTGGTCGTTGGTGTCGTTTATCCGCTTGAAGTTGTCGAGGTCGAGGAACAGGACGGTAACGGGCATAACGAGCCTGTCCGCCCTTTTGAGCTCCTTGTCGAGCGCCATCTCGAGGTACTTGCTGTTGTACAGGTTCGTCAGGCTGTCGATGAAGGCCATCTCCTTGGCCTCGGCGTACTTCCTCGCGTTCTCGAAGGCCGCCGCCGCGTGCTCGGCCACGAAGGCGGCGTTGTTTACGTCACTCGAGCTGAAGGGGGTGCCGGTGGCAGGGCCGCTCAATACGATGGCGAAGCCCACGGTGGCGTTCCCCTTCGAGAGAGGGGCGACAAGCAGGGAGGTATCGTCGCCCAGCGCATCCCACCCGGTACCCCTGAGCCCATCCCTGGTGAGCACCTTTACGGTCTTCAGGCCCCTTATCTCATCCCTGTAGTTCTTCTCAAGCGCCTCGACTATCTTCTCGCCGATCTCGAGACCCATGTGGCGTATGGCCTTTATATCGAGGCCATCGCCGCCATCGTTAAAAAAGACCATGATGCCGGCCTGTGCGGGCACTATCTGGAGCAGCGCATCGAGGGTGATGTTATAGAGCCTGCTTATCTCGAGCGTGGAGGCCACGGCGCGGCTGACCTCGAAGAGCTTGAGAGACTGGCGCATCTCGATGTTCTCTTCAAGGAGCTTCTTCTTCTCCATGCACCTTGTCACCGTGTGGAGGAGCTCGTCCTCGTTGAGCGGTTTCCTTATGTAGTCGGAGGCGCCGGACTTGAGCGCCGATACCGCGCTCTCGATGGAGCCGTGGCCGGTGATGACTATGACGTCGGTGAGGGTGTTGTGCTGCTTGGTCCTCTGCAGCACCTCGAGCCCGCTCACGCCGGGCATGACCAGGTCCGTAATGACTATGTCGACGGGCTCGCTCTCGATGATGCCGATGGCCTCGCGCCCCGAGGAGGCGGTCTTTACGAGGAAGTCCCCGCCCTTGAGTATGTCCGAACAGAGGACCCTGAAAAAGGCGTCATCGTCAACAACGAGTATCTTTCCTTTTTTCATCCGACCTCCGCGTTGATATCCCTGCGTCAAAGTTATCAAAATTCAAGTCTGATTGTCAACACATCCATTTCAAGAAAAAGTTTAAGGGCTTTGCGGGCGGCCCTTTCGAGACATACCGGGGGTTGTCCGCTCCATCCGGCCCCGGCGTGAGGCCTTCCGGGGCGCCGCGGACAAGGCCGGGCTTCATGCCGCCGACCCGCTCATCACTATCTCTTCGACATCCCGGAGTACAAACTTTATCAAATCGGTCAGAAAACCCCGAGCTTTTAAGCTCGGGGATGAATGGCCGCCCGGAGCGGAGCCAGATTTAGCCGGCGTAGCGGAGGAAATTTTTATCCCCTCCCTTGATGGGAGGGGAAGCGCGGAAACTCCGGGCTTTAGACCGGTGTAGTCATTAATAATATGGCCGCCCCCCGGGCCGCCCGGAATTAAATCCAAAGGGTGATTAAACCCTTGATATCGACATGCCGAAGGCATTATGATACCGGTACGCTGCGGAAAAATCCATGACCATGGTCACATGATGAAACATTACAGACTCAAGACAACCGGGTACACCCCCGTAAGCCACAACCCCGAGATCAAGAAGAAGGTGCTCGTCGAGGGCGGCTTCTCCTGCGTGAAGCACCTGAGCCACGTGGTGCTCCGCCCCGGCGACACCGCTATCGAGCACTCACACCCGGACGCCTCGGAGGTCTTCTACTGCATAAGGGGGCAGGTCGAGTTCGTCGTATCCGGCTCGCCCGTTACGCTCAAGGGCGGCTCCTGCCTCGTTGTGGAGCCCGGCGAGGTCCACTCGATAGCCACGGTACGCGAGGAGACGGAGCTTATATACATGTTGGCCGCCGGGTAGCCGGCCCGGCGTGCCGTCAGTACAATGAAAGGAGGCCGAGGATGGTCGACCAGGGCGCAACGGCCCCTGCCTTCAGGCTGCAGGGGATAGACGAAGACGGACAGGAGAGGGTCTTTGGCCTCGAGGACTTCAAGGGCAGGAAGGTGGTGCTCTACTTCTACCCGAGGGACAACACACCGGGGTGCACGCGCGAGGCGTGCGACTTCAGGGACAACATGGCGCGCCTTGCCTCCTCGGGTGCGGTGGTGCTCGGGGTCAGCCCGGACAGCGTCAAGTCCCACCTCGGCTTCAGGGAGAAACACGGCCTGGCCTTCCCCCTCCTGAGCGACCCGGACAGGGCCACGGCCGCGGCCTACGGCGCATTCGGAGAGAAGAAGATGTACGGCAAGACTACGATGGGCATAATCAGGTCGACCTTCCTGATAGACGAGTCGGGGAGGGTGGAGAGGGCGTGGAGGGGGGTAAAGGTCGCGGGCCACGTGGACGAGGTGCTCGCCGCCATCGGCTGAGGGCCGAACCCCGGTCTTTCATCAACCGTTAAAAAGGCCCTCCCCCCTTTTCCCCGCCACGCGCCGGGCCGCGGGGGGCGCCCCGGCGGCCGCTTCATGAAACATTCCAATTTTCAAGAATTTTACCGGCCCCTCTCCCTCCGTGACCGTGGCGGAGGGAGAGGGGAAATGCTTTATATGTTTATTTCCCGTTTTGTGATAGGATATGCGTCAATAGACTGGGGCTCGTCGCGGCCCGGAAAGCGAACGAGATGCTGAAAAACACATTCTGCCATATACCCGGCATCGGGATAAATTCCGAGCGCCGCCTCTGGGGGCGCGGCGTGCGCTCGTGGGAGGGGTCTTTCGACACCACCCTCGAGCCCGGCTGCCGTACGTCAAGGGAGTCCTTCAGGGGCTACGTCAGGGAGTCCATCGGACGCCTCGAGGAGTCCGACTCGGCCTACTTCGCGCGCCTGCTCCCGTCGAGGGAGCAATGGAGGCTCTTCCCCGAGTTCCGCGACTCCACGGCGTACCTCGACATCGAGACCAACGGCTTCATGGGCCCGCGCGGCTACATAACGGCCATCTCGGTCTACGACGGAGAGACGGTGCGCACCTACGTCAGGGGCAGGAACCTCGACGACTTCAAAGAGGATATAAAGAGGTACAAGGTCGTCGTCACATACAACGGCAAGTGCTTCGACCTGCCCTTCATCGAGAGCCACATGGGGGTGGACATGCGCCGGCTCGCGCACATCGACCTGCGCTTCATACTGCGGGACCTGGGCTTCAAGGGCGGCCTGAAGGGCTGCGAAAAGGTGCTCGGCATCGACCGCGGCGAGCTTGACGGCGTGGACGGCTACACCGCAGTACTCCTGTGGAAGGACTTCCGGTGGCACAACAACGAGAAGGCGCTGGAGACGCTCCTTGCGTACAACATACTCGACGTGGTGAACCTCGAGCCGCTCGCGGTAATCGCATACAACATGAAGCTGGACGGCACCCCCTTCTCCGAGAGCCACCGCATATCCATGCCCGCCGGCCCGGGGCCGCTGCCGTTCAAGCCGGACGTGCGGACCGTGGAGAGGATACTCGGGGAGCAGAACCGCTACTCCACGCACGCCTATTACTGAGCACCGCCCGTTGGGCCAAGGAGGATGAACTGGCCTGTGGGGCCGGCCCACCGCCTTTCGCCCCCTCCCTGCGCCTCCGATACCGGCCGGACGGACTCAACCCCTTCTCCGGAACACCCATCACAAAAATCGCAACGGCAGCGCCCCTTTTTCCGCCCGTCTTGAAAAAAACGGGAAACCCGCTTGACATTGTTTCAAAATATCGCAATAATGCAATTATGAAGCAGCGCGAGATATTCGAGATGCAGGCCGAGATTTGCAAGACGCTCGCCAACCCAAAGAGGCTGGAGATAATCTACGCCCTCAAGGACGGCGAGCTCTCCGTGGGCGCCCTCGTGGAGAGGCTCGGCATAACCAAGGCCAACGTCTCGCAGCACCTCTCGGTGCTGCGCCAGAGCAGGGTGGTCCGTGCGCGCAGGGAAGGGGTCAACATCTACTACAGCATACACAACCCCCGGATAATGGAGGCGTGCGCGCTGATGAAGGCCGTGCTCATGGAGCAGGTGGAGGAGAGCCGGAGGCTCGCCAGAAAGCTCAAATAGACCGCCCCGGGGCTTGCCCCCGGCGCGGAGATGAAAGAAACAAGAAAAACGGAAAAAAGGAGGTCACGCCATGACGGTCGAAAGATATCTGCGGCTCATAGCCGGCGTATTCATCATAATCTCGCTCGTGCTCTCGCGCGTCCATTCCGAGTACTGGCTCCTGTTCACCGGTTTTGTCGGGCTGAACCTGCTACAGTCCTTCGCCACCAACTGGTGCCCGATGATGGGCATCCTGAAGGCGCTCGGCGTAAAGGGCTGCTGCCCGCAGACCTGAGCGGGGGCTTGCAAGCCCCATGAAGACCGCATCCCTTTTTTTGCCCGCGCCCCCGCCCCCACCCGGCGCGCGGCGCGGGAGAACGCAGCCTCTTGAGGGAGGAGATATGCTAAAAAAAATTTTCATGCTTCTTGGGATTGTCCTTCTGGTGAATTGTCCGAAGGCAGGGGCAGGGGAGCTTTCCCTGAGCTTCGCATCGGCGCTCGATACGGCGCTGAGCGAGAACCCCGAGTTAAGGGCGGCCGGGTCCGCTGCCGGGGCGGGAGAAGAGGATATAGGCATAGCCCGCAGCCGCCTTCTGCCCCGCCTGAGCTTCGAGGAGCGCTTCATGAGGACGACGAACCCCACCTACGCCTTCTCCTCGAAGCTCAATCAGGAGAGGTTCTCGACCGCCGACTTCGCCATTGCGTCCCTCAACGACCCGCAGGCCATCAACGACTTCCAGACCTCGGTATCCTTCGAGCAGCCCGTCTTCGTGAGGCAGGCGTACGTGGGACTGAAGATGGCGAAAAAGGAGCACCGGGCGCGGCTCGACGACTTCGGCCGGCAGAAGGAGGCCGTGGCCTTCAACGTCCTCAAGGTCTTCCTGGACATAAACACGGCGCGGGAGTTCGTCTCCGCCTCCGAGGCGGGCGTAAGGGACGCGCAGGAGCACCTGCGCCTCGCCAGGCTCCGCTACGAGACAGACCTCGGCCTCTACTCCGACGTGCTCCGCGCCGAGACCGGCCTTGACGAGGCCCGTCAGATGCTCGTGAGCGCGCGCAAGAACCTGAGAGTGGCAAAGAGGGCGCTCGGCCTCCTGCTCGGGCGCGCCGGACCGGTGGACGCGGCAGGGTCGCCCCCGGACCTTCCGCTCAGGGAGCTGGGCTACTACACCGCGGCTGCCGGGTCCAGGGAGGACATAAGGTCGATGACGCTCCGGTACGAGAACGCGCGGAACAACGTGGAGCTCGCCCGGGCCGGGTACTTCCCGACCATAGGCATCGGAGGCTCTTACTTCCTGAACGACCACGCGGCGCCCTTCGGCGCCGAGGGGGACAGCTGGCAGGTGGCGGCGTTCCTGCGCTGGAACATATTCGACGGCACGCAGCGGGGCCACGAGACCTCGAAGGCCCGCCACGAGGCCCGGGCCGCCCGGGCGCGCCTGAGCGGCCTTGTGCAGTCGGTGGACTTCAGCATCCACGAGGCGTACCTCGCGGTGGAGGAGGCCGGGCAGAACGAGGCGCTCGCCGCCTCGGCCCTCGAGACCGCGCGCGAGGGCGAACGGCTCGTTAGGATAAGGTACGAGAACTCGCTATCCCCGATTATAGACCTCCTCGACGCGGAGCTTTCGCTGCAGAGGGCGCGCGCCAGCCACGTGATGAGGAAGAACGAGTACAGAAGCGCCATAGCGCGACTGAGCTTCGAGAGCGGCACGCTTATGGACGACCTCAAGCTCGCCAGATGACTTTGGCGCCACATTTCAATAGACCGGAGGACCCATGAAAAAGACCTTCACGACGGCTTCCATACTCTTCGCGTGCGCAATCGCCTTCGCGGGCTGCGGCCGGGAGGAACCGGCCCGCCACGACGTGCGCCGGGTGATAAAAGGCGCGAAGGCGGCCCCTGTCGGCGAGTCCGAGGCCGGGCGGTACCTCGAGTTCTCCGGCACCGTCAG
Organism: Thermodesulfobacteriota bacterium; assembly: GCA_046757705.1. GTDB lineage: Bacteria > Desulfobacterota > GWC2-55-46 > GWC2-55-46 > GWC2-55-46 > JBHHYT01. The sequence continues at coordinate 6,770 of JBHHYT010000012.1, read as the reverse complement.
GGCCAGGTCCACGAGCGTGGTGGCGGGCAAGGTCATGGGCACGGTCGAGTCCGTAAAGGTCCGGGAGGGCGACCATGTCGAAAAGGGCCAGCTCCTTCTGACCATAGAGGCCAGGGAGACCGCCGAGAGGGTGAGGGCGGCGGAGGCCGCGAGGAACCAGGTGCTCAGGTCGCTCATGACGGCCTCTCAGAACAGGCTGCTCGCCCTCAGGACCTACCAGAGGTACAAGAAGCTCTACGACCAGAAGGCCGTCTCCCTGCATGAGCTCGAGACCATAGAGGCGCAGAAGAAGAACGCGGACCATGAGTACGAGCGTCTGGAGGAGGCGGTAAAGGAGGCCCGGGCGCGGGTCGAAGAGGCGCGGATATACAGGGCGTATACGCACATAAAGTCCCCGGTCGCGGGGGTTGTAAGCGCCAAGAGGGTCGACGCCGGAAGCATGGCGAGCCCCGGCATGCCTCTGCTCGTCATAGAGGACACCTCCTCCTTTACCCTTGACGTGAACGTCGACGAGCGCATGGGCGGGTCGATAAGGCCCGGCGACCGGGTGGCCGTCTTCGTCGGAGGCAGGGAGAGGGAGGGCAAGGTGGCGCAGGTGGTGGGGGCCGTGGACCCTGCCTCGCGCACCTTCCTCGTAAAGGTCGACCTTGCGGGAGAGGGGCTCAGGCCCGGCCTCTCGGGCAGGGTGCGCCTGCCCGCACAGAAGAGGCGGGCGATAATGGTGCCGGCGGGCGCGCTCGTTCAAAAGGGCAGCCTTACCGGCGTCTGGGCCGTTGACGACGAGGGAGTAGTGACCTACAGGCTCGTAAGGAAGGGCGGGGTGTACGGCGGCAGGGTCGAGATACTTTCGGGCATAGAGCCGGGGGAGAGGATAATAGTCGAAGGCGCGGACGCGGCCTTCGACGGCGGCGTGCTCCGGTAGGTCCCGGTTACTTTCACCGCAGTCCGACGGCGGGCAAAAAAACTGCGTCTGCGTGGGCAAGTGGTTTTTCATCCTTTCAGTTAACCGCCCCGCCGCCTCCGGCGGGGCCGCGCTCCAAGGCAGGTAGGCATGGAAAAGACCGGCATAGCGGGCCGCATCGCTGGGGCTTTCATAAGATCGAAGCTCACGCCGCTTATCATCGCGGCCTCTCTGCTGCTCGGCGGCTTTGCCGTGCTTGTCACCCCGCGCGAGGAAGAGCCGCAGATAAACGTGCCCATGATAGACGTCTTCGTGGGGTACCCCGGCGCGTCGGCCAAAGAGGTCGAGGAGCGGGTGACCACCCCCATGGAGAAGCTCATCCATGAGATAAAGGGGGTGGAGTACATCTACTCCATGGCGAGGCCCGGCGGGAACCTTACCATCGTGAGGTTCTACGTGGGCAGCGACGTGGAGGAGTCCATCGTAAAACTCTACGACAAGCTGATGTCGAACTACGACCGGATCCCCCCCGGGGTCTCCCGGCCGCTCGTAAAACCCCGGTCCATAGACGACGTGCCCATTCTCTCCCTTACCCTGTGGAGCGAGAGGTACACCGGGTTCGAGCTCAGGAAGGTCGGCCTCCATCTGGCGGAGGAGATAAAAAAGGACGCGGACATCTCCGCCACTACCGTGACCGGAGGGCAGAGAAGGCAGGTACGGATAGATCTCGACCCGGCGCGCCTTCGGGCCTACTCGGCCTCGGCCTTCGGCATAATGGGGGCGCTGCAGAAGGCCAACTACAACATCCGGTCCGGCTCGTTCCCCTCCGGCAACACAGAGTACCTCGTAGAGACCGGGGGTTTCCTGAAGGACGCCGACGACGTGGGGGCGGTGGTGGTGGGGGTGAAAGAAGGCAGGCCCGTCTTCCTGCGGGACGTGGCCGAGGTAACCGACGGCCCCGAGGAGCCTTCGGACTACGTCTTCATGGGCCTGGGCCCGGCGGCCGGGGAGAAGGGTATAGACGCCGGGGGCAAGGCCGGGCTCTACGAGGCCGTCACCGTCTCGGTGGCCAAGAAGCAGGGTGCCAACGCGAGTGTCGCCGCCGCAAGGGCGATACGCAAGGCCGAGACGCTTACGGGCGGGCTGGTGCCCCGCGGCGTGAACCTGACCGTGACGCGCAACTACGGCGAGACGGCAAAGGACAAGTCCGACGAGCTGCTCAAGCACATGCTCATCGCAACGGTAGCGGTCATCTGCCTCATCGCGCTGGCGCTCGGCTGGCGCGAATCCATCGTCGTTGCCGTCGCGGTGCCGGTGACTCTCGCGCTCACGCTGCTTGTAAACTACCTCTACGGATATACGCTCAACCGCGTCACCCTCTTCGCCCTCATATTCTCCATCGGCATACTCGTTGACGACGCCATCGTGGTCGTCGAGAACATCTACAGGCACTTCCAGATGAAAGGCCCCTCCGTCGCCACGGCGATTAAGGCGGTGGACGAGGTCGGCAACCCTACGATACTCGCCACCTTCACGGTGATAGCCGCGCTCCTTCCCATGGCCTTCGTCTCCGGGCTGATGGGCCCGTACATGAGGCCGATACCCGTGGGGGCCTCGGCCGCCATGATATTCTCTCTTCTCATCGCCTTCATCGCAAGCCCGTACCTCGGCTTCCGGGTCCTCAAGAACGTCCGCCACACCGCCGGGGGCCCAGGCCCCTCGCGGCTCTTCAGGGCGTACTCGCGCGCCATGGCCGCGCTCATAGAGAGCAGGGCGAAGAGGGCGGCGGTCTTCGCCGGGGTGGCCCTGCTCCTGCTCCTCGTGCTCATGCTCGTGCCCTTCAAGGCCGTGAAGGTCAAGATGCTGCCCTTCGACAACAAGAGCGAGATGCAGATAATCATCGATACGCCCGAGGGCACGACGCTCGAGACCACGGCGCTCCTCGCGCGCAGGCTCGGCGAGTACCTTCGCACCGTGGACGAGGTGACCGACTTCCAGAGCTACATAGGCACCTCCGGGCCGTTCAACTTCAACGGGCTGGTGCGCCACTACTACCTGAGGAGCGGGAGCAACGTCGCGGACATACAGGTGAACCTCGTGGACAAGCGCAGCCGCTCGGCGCAGAGCCACGAGATAGCCAGGAGGCTCCGCCCGGAGCTTAAAAGGATAGGCGACGGCTTTGGCGCCTCCATAAAGGTGGCCGAGATACCGCCGGGGCCCCCGGTGCTCTCCACGCTCGTCGCCGAGGTCTACGGCCCGGACCCGAAGGGCAGGATAGAGACGGCCCGCCGCATCAAGGAGGTCTTCGAGACCACCGGGGGCGTCGTGGACGTGGACTGGTACGTCGAGGACGACCAGAAGAAGTTCGTCTTCGAGGTGGACAAGGAAAAGGCCGCTCTCGCGGGCATCTCGACCGAGGCGGTCTCGCGGAGCCTGCGGATTTCGCTTGCCGGCATGGGCGCGGGCCTGCTGCACGACGAGAGCTCGCGCGAGCCGGTGGAGCTCTTCCTGCGCATGCCCATGCAGGACAGGGCGAACCTCGAGTCCCTGGGCACGGTGGGCGTACCCTCGGCCTCCGGCGAGCTCGTGCCCCTCTCGGAGCTGGTCACGGTAAGGGAGTCCACGCTTGAGAAGACCATCTACCACAAGAACATGAAAGACGTCGTCTACGTGACGGCGGACGTGGCGGGCGAGGCCGAAAGCCCGGTCTACGCCATACTCGGCATGCGCGAGAGGATAAAGAAGCTCAAGGGCCCGGACGGGCACGGGATAGAGCAGTTCACCGCTCACCAGCCCTGGCTCGAAGAGGCGTACTCGATGAAGTGGGACGGCGAGTGGCACATAACCTACGAGGTCTTCAGGGACCTCGGGGTGGCCTTCGCCGCCGTGCTGGTGCTCATATACATACTCGTCGTCGCGTGGTTCGGCAGCTTCATTACCCCTGCCATCATCATGGCCCCCATACCCCTGACGCTGGTCGGCATACTGCCCGGACACTGGCTCTTCGACGCCTTCTTCACCGCCACCTCCATGATAGGCTTCATAGCCCTTGCCGGCATAATCGTGAGGAACTCCATCCTGCTCGTGGACTTTATCGAGCTTGAAAGGAGCAACGGCGCGCCCCTGAAAGAGGCGGTCATAAAGGCCGGGGCCGTAAGGTTCCGCCCGATACTCCTTACCGCGCTCGCGGTGGTGGTCGGCTCGTTCGTCATGCTCTTCGACCCGATATTCCAGGGTCTCGCCATCTCCATGATCTTCGGGGCCGTGGCCGCCACCGGCCTCACGCTCGTGGCGGTTCCCCTCCTGTACTATCAGGTCTTCAGGCGCAGGCCGTCCGGTGATGACAAAGCCGGGGAGTGATGGTATAATAACCGCCGGGTTTGTAATACTTAAGATAAATACAAGAGGTGAACATGTTCAGGATTTCGAGGTTTTTGATAATTTTGGCGGCCCTTGCCCTGCCGCTTGCCGCCATGGACTCCATGGCCGGGCACGAAACGGTCGGTCTGGAGAACGGGGGGCCGGCGCAGGCCGCCCTTATAGAAGAGATGCGCACGCTCGACGCGGTCTTCAGGGAGATAGTCTCCTCCGTCGCGCTCGGGGACGCCGACGGCGTGGCAAAGGCCATCGACAGGATGCACGGCAAGAAGGAGAGGACCGAGCAGGCGCTCGATTCCGGGAAGATTAGGCTTCCCAAACACCCAGAGAAGACCGCGCTCTTCAGAAAACTCGACGGGGAGTTCCACGCCGGGCTGAAGATGCTCGAGAACGCCGCGCTCAGGGGCGACCGCAAGGCCATGGTCGGCGTAACGCAGAGGCTCATCGCCAGGTGCGCCGGGTGCCACGCCACCTTCAGGAAGTAGCCCCGCCGCCCCGCCGCCGCGCACCCTTCACAGGCAGGAGTTTTCACCCCGCCCGGTAAAATACCTTTACCGGGCCTCTTTTATTTCGTATAATGTTGGATTAATCCTTTTTAGTTTCCGCCTTTAAAGCGGCATACTCTATCAGAGAGAGGTTTTATGGAAAAGAGCAACATAAGGAACATAGCCATCATCGCCCACGTCGACCACGGAAAGACGACCCTCGTGGACGCCATGCTCCATCAGGCGGGCATATTCCGCTCCAACGAGGTGGTGCAGGAACGCGTCATGGACAGCATAGACCTCGAGCGCGAGAGGGGCATCACCATAATGGCGAAGAACACGGCCCTCGAATACAACGGGGTCAAGGTGAATATAGTCGACACTCCGGGGCACGCGGACTTCGGCGGCGAGGTCGAGAGGACGCTCAAGATGGTCGACGGCGTGCTCCTGCTCGTGGACTCATCCGAGGGGCCGCTGCCGCAGACGCGCTTCGTTCTTCAAAAGGCGCTCGAGCTCAAGCTTACGCCGCTTCTGGTGATAAACAAGATAGACCGCCCCGACGCCCGGATAAGCGAGGTCCTCAACGAGGTCTACGACCTCTTTATAGACCTCGACGCCACGGAGGACCAGCTCGACTTCCCGGTCATCTACACCAACGCCAGAAAGGGCACGGCCGCTCTCGATCCGGTGGAGGGCGAGAACCTCAAGCCGCTCTTCGACCTCATCATCGAGACCGTACCCCCGCCCGAGGGGGACCCGCAGGCCCCCCTGCAGATGCTCGTGACCAACATCGACTACAGCGACTACCTCGGCAGGCTCGCGATATGCAGGATATTCTCCGGCACCGCACGCTCCGGGGCGGGGGTCGCCATGATAGGCCCCGACGGCAAGATAACCCGCACGAAGATAACCTCCCTGTACACGTTCCAGGGGCTTGAGCGCGTGCAGGCAAACGAGGTGCGGGTCGGGGACGTGGTCTCCCTTGCGGGCATGGAGGCGATAAACATAGGGGACACCATCTCGGACGTCGAGGCCCCGGTGGCGTTACCGAGGATAAAGGTCGACGAGCCGACGATATCCATGATATTTTCCGCCAACACCTCCCCGTTCTCCGGAAAGGACGGCAAGTTCGTGACCTCCCGGAACATCCGCGAGAGGCTGGAAAAGGAGCTTCTCTACAACGTCGCGCTGAAGGTGGACTTCGACAGGGCCGACGCGTTCAGGGTAATGGGAAGAGGAGAGCTCCAGCTCGCCATACTCATCGAGATGATGAGGAGGGAGGGCTACGAGCTTTCGGTCTCCATGCCGGAGACCATCACCAAGGAGATAGACGGGGTCCTGCATGAGCCCATGGAGCACCTCGTCATCGACGTGCCGGAGGAGTTCATCGGCGCGGTGACCCAGCAGGTAGGCACGCGCAAGGGCAAGATGCTCAAGATGCAGAACAACGGCCACGGCAGGGTACGGCTCGAGTTCCGCATACCCTCGAGGGGGCTTATCGGCTTCCGCTCCCAGTTCCTCACCGACACGAAGGGCACGGGCCTGCTCAACCACCTCTTCGACGGGTACGAGCCGTGGCACGGCACGATATCCAAGAGGCCCACGGGCGCGCTCGTATCCGACAGGGCGGGCACCACCACCGTCTACGCCCTTTACAACCTCCAGCCGCGCGGCACGCTCTTCATAAGGGAGACCACCCCGGTATACGAGGGTATGATAATAGGCGAGAACTCCCGCGAGAACGACATGGACGTCAACCCGGTGAAGGAGAAGAAGCTGACGAACATGAGGGCCTCGGGCTCCGACGACACCATGTTCCTCGTGCCCCCCAACATCCTGAGCCTCGAACAGGCGCTAGAGTTCATCAAGGAGGACTAGCTCGTGGAGATTACGCCGTTGTCCATACGCCTGCGCAAGAAGATACTGCAAGCCGGCAAGAGGCACAGGAAGAAGGACTGACCGGCTTTTAAAAATACACCGAGGCGTTGACGGCGGCCTTCCCGTCC
>JBHHYT010000011.1:0-33410 GCA_046757705.1 Thermodesulfobacteriota bacterium | reverse complement strand
TCGACGAGTTCAAGAAACTCTTCGACCCGTACGAGAAGGTGTGAGGGGGAGGTTACTCAGTCTTTTCCAAAGATTCAAAATGTGACTCTTCAATTATACCACTGCCGACCAGTCGCATACATTCGTTCGGGACGGCGCACAGCGCCTTTGTAAGCACTTCTTTCAACGTCTCGGTGTCTTCAGGAAAATGCTCCTTGCCATCCCATTCATCGCTCAACCTTTCAGCAATAGCTTTTGCCCATTCGGTTGCGGTACAACTCATTTTCGACCTCCGCCACAAGAGATTCAATAAAGGAAACCGTACCGTCCGTTCCCCAAGAACCTGAGTACGCCTCTGTCTCGCAATATCTGAAGCTGTTGTCTTATCTTGGCCTGTATATGTTTATTGTCCGGGTGAAGCACCCGCAGAGAAGATTCCAGGGCGTATGCTTCTTTCAGTGTAAAGTTCTTTTTTCCCATCTCCCTCAAAGCCTTCAACACATCGGCAGTCCATCCCCTGATGTCATAACTCTTGTCACTTAAAAATTTGAACCGGCTATACCGAAGGCGAACCTCGCCTGGGTTGACAGGCCGCCTTTCTTTTATAATCGAAATGCGCCCATCCGAAGGCAATTGTTTCAAAACTATATTACAGCCGACCCATCCGGCCCGGCGGGCATTCACGGAGAGAGGTTTTCGAGGTTCTATACAGGAAACGGACAAAAAATACCGTGGGACTATTATCAGGTTTTCGGTGAGGTATTCTTTCGGGTTATAATGCAGAAGAAAAAGGTTTGGGGTTTTGTTGCTTTTGATAGCATTGATCATGGGTTCATATGCCGAATCAAGCACCTTATCCCGCAACGGCTTACTACGGCTCTTAAGCTGATAGGTCTCCGAGCATCCAGAGCAAACAAAGTCAAAAACCGATGTATTATCAGGGGCGGGGTCGAGGCTCTTATTATCGCAGGAAGCGCAAAAAAGATTTTTTCCGCACCAATCTTCGGTAAGCACCCGGGCGATTTGGGAAGGGCTCTTATATCCTTTAGCCTTTTTTAGGTCGAAGTTCAGGTCCACAATCCCAAGCTTATAGAAAAACAATGGACAATGTCAATACTTTCGATCAATAATCGATTAATAACTGAATGGCGCTTCTCTCATTAAATCTCATGAGGTTTATAATCATGAAGTCCTTCATTTTCATAACATCCGAGGGGTCCACATTCCAGCCCGGCTCCGAGGCGTTGGAGCCTGATATCGAGAATTGTCAGGTACTTGGCTTTGCCGACGGCACGTCTCCGGAAGACGCCTTTAAAAACCTCATCGAAGAGAACGGCTCCCTACTTCAAACATCGTTCAATGAGACCACCTGCATCGAGCTCACGGGCAGACCGGGAAGGATTTTTTATTTGAACGGCTTTGAAAACTGTAGTAACCTATAAAGAGCTTGATAAAGACTAAAATTCTATTCTATTTCAGGAGGTTTTATCATGGGTGATTGTGGAAGCTGCGGCCCGAGCGGCGGAGGGCCGTTCTCCGAGGGGCGCGAGCTTGTTGATTTTGTCGCCAACGCGCACGGCGGCGGTGTGGCGAACTCGCCCATACCGGACGGCGGGCTCAAGACCAGGTGCCAGGGCTGCGGAGAGCCTTTCGTGCTCGAGACCTTCGTGGGCAAATGCCCCAAGTGCGGAGGCGTGCACGCGGTATCTCCCCCGAGGTGCGAAGACCCGGCCAATATACAGTACGCCGGAGAAGGCTACAAGCTCCCCGGCGAGTAACGGGAATATGTCGGTAAAAGGCTGACTGACGTGCCGGACTTTGCGCCACAGCATGAAAGCTTCCCGGAGAGTAAAGGGGCAAAGGGTTTCAATCTGAACGCCGGCAACCGTGCCGGACTTTGCGCCACGCATGAAAGCTCCCCGGGAAGTAAAAGGGCAGGTGTTTCAGCCCGGTTTCGAAATGAAGGGCCCCCTCCGCTCGAAGAGCGGAGGGGGCCTCTTTTTTCCGGTGTATGCGCGGGCCTGTCCGGGGGCTTGATAAGCTGAAAATACACGGGGCGCTAACCCTTCTCTTCCCCCGGTGAGGGGCACTGCTCGTTCAATATCGCCCCGGCGCTGTTGAGCTGCGCGTGGCTGCCGAAGAGCACGAGTATGTCCCCGGCCTTTATTGTAAAGCTCGACGCGGGGTTCGTCTTGACCTCCCCCTCCCTGACCACCGCTATGATCGTAGTGCCCGTCTTTTTCCGCAGGTTCAGCCCCGCCACCGTCTTTCCGTCCACCGCGCACCCAGCGTCCACGAAGAAGGTGTCCATCACCGTCTTTTCGAGTATAGAGGTAAGGCGTGTAAGCCTCTCGCCGGCTATGGAGGGGGTCCTGAACATGGCGTAGCCCTCCTGTCGGATGAGGTCTATCTGGTTCTGTATGATGTTGCCGGGTATCCTGTAATCGCGCAGCACCCTGGCGAATATCTCGACCGAGGTCTCGAACTCCTCCGGTATCACCTGTGTTGCCCCGAGGCGGTAGAGGTCCTCGACCTCCCTTATGTAGCGCGTGCGGACGATGACGGAGACCGCCGGGTTCATATCGCGCGCGGTCTTTACTATGGCCCTCGTGCTTATGGGGTCCGAGATGGCCACCACCACCATCTTGGCCTGCTCCACACCCATCTTCTTGAAGACCTCCGGGTGGCCAGCGTCCCCGAAGTACGCGTCGTGGCCCTCGGCCTTCGCCTCCCTCACCCTGTTGATGTTAACGTCGATGATGAGGTGCGGCACGGCCGTCTCCTTGAGCACGCGCGCGAGGTTCCTGCCGTTTACGCCGTAGCCCACGACTATGACGTGATTGGAGTGCGCCGTCCTCTTCATCCCGCCGTGGGCCCCGCCCGCGCCCACGGCCATACCGACCTTGAAGGCTATGCGGGACGCCCACTGGTAGACGAAAGGGGTAAGCGCCATGCTGACGATAGAGGCCGCGAGCAGGCTCTGGTAAAGCCCGTCGCCGAGCATGGCGTAGTCGCGCCCCATCTTTATGAGTATGAAGGAGAACTCCCCTATCTGCGCCAGGGACAGCCCCACTATCATGGACTGGCGGAACGTGTAGCGGAGCAGACGGCCCACGCCCACGATGACGAGCATCTTTAAGACGACGATGGCCGCAACGAGGCCCAGGAGCCACGGCACGTTGGAGACGAAGTAGTGGAGGTTGAGCAGCATGCCTATGGAGATGAAGAAGAGGCTCGAGAAGGTGTCGCGGAAGGGGATGACCTCGGCCACTATCTGGTTGCTGTACTCGGACTCCGAGATCGCCAGCCCGGCGATGAAAGCGCCGAGGGCGAGCGAGAGGCCGAACAGGGAGGTAAGCCACGCCGTGCCCATGCAGACAAGGGCGATGGAGAGGATGAAGACCTCGCGGTTGCGGAGCTTTACGACCTGATTGAATATGCGCGGTATGACGTAGGTGACTACCACGACGATGGCCGCGAAGGCCGCCAGGGAGAGCGCAAGCCCCCTTGCCACCTGTAAGCCGGAGGCGCCCTCGGCCCCGCCGATGCTCTGGATGACCATGACCATCAGCACCACGCAGAGGTCCTGGAATATGAGTATGCCGATGGAGAGGTTGCCCTGCGGGGAGTTGACCTCCCCCTTGTCGGTAAGGAGCTTCAGGACTATGGCGGTGGAGGAAGGGGCGATGATGAAGCCCAGGAGCATGGCCACGGAAAATGAAGTACCGAAAAAGAGGCTGAACCCGAGGACGATGAGGACCGTGAGGCCGACCTGAAAGCCGCCCCCGAAGAGCCCCTCGCGCCGGATGTTCAACATCCGGGCTATCGAGAACTCGAGTCCGATGGTGAAGAGCAGCAGCACCACGCCTATCTGCGAGAGCGTCTCGACCGTGCCTATCTCGGTGACGAGCCTGAACCCGTACGGGCCTATGATAACGCCGGTGATGAGAAAGCCGATGACCGTGGGGAGCCCGACCCTCGTAAGCAGGACGCTTATGGGCACGGAGATGGCCATCAGTATCACAAGGTCTGTAAGAAGCGGTATCTTCTCCATCTTCACCCGCGGCCCCGCCGCCAGAAGCGCGGGGCCCCTTCCCCGTTAAGGTTCGGCCTTCTGATGCTTGAGGACCGCCTCAGTCGTCCTTGCCGGTATCGTCCCCTTCACCGGGCTTTGCTTCGGAGGGCTTCGTCTCCGCCGGTTTCGCGGCGGCGGGGGCGGCGGTCTCCTTCCCGGCGTCCTTCTCTTCCTTGCGCCTTATCGCCGCTATCTCGGCCTCGATCTCGCGCACCTCTGCCTCGATGACGTTTATCTCCTCCACCAGCTGGATTATCCCGGCGGATTCGAGCGGGTTCGGCTTCACCTCCCCTGCCTCTCCGTACATCTCGTAGACCTTGCCGCCTATCTCGGAGAAGTGCTTGTCCGCCTTCTTGTGCAGGGAGCTGATCCGCAGGCGGAGCTTGCCTATACGGGCGTTGTCCCTTACCGCCGTCCACCCCTCACCGACCGCCTTCTTAAGCTCTTCGTTGACATTGTCCCAAAAGCCCATGGCTTCCTCCTCTTCTTAAACAGGTTGGAAATGCTTGGCGGGTGAATACGGAAGACCGTTCCTTCGGAATAGTTCGCGGCACAATGAGCGAGCCGATACTGCGGCCCTCTTTCTGATAATAATAGGCACCCGTGTGGCCTGTCAAGCGAAACAATGGGGCGTTGCCCACTCGCGCCATCGCCTTGCGCCCAACCGCGCGCGCCGCGGCCGCGGGAAGGAAATACTTTACAACGTATGGCCCGTTAAAGTATACTTGATCGGAAAAATCATGGAAAAACTGCATTCGGCATCGATAATAGACGGCAAGAAGACGGCGGCGGAGGTCCGGGCGGGGCTCAAGGAAGAGATAGCCCGGCTCAAGGAGGCACACGGGCTCGTCCCCGGCCTCACGGTCGTGCTCGTGGGGGACAACCCCGCCTCGCAGGTATACGTCAGGAACAAGGGCAGGGCATCCGAGGAGGTCGGCATACGCTCCACACAGCACCTGCTGCCCGAGTCCACCACGCAGGAGGAGCTTCTCGCCCTTATAGACAGGCTCAATAACGACGTCTCCATCCACGGCATGCTCGTCCAGCTCCCCCTGCCCGGCCACATCGACAGCCAGTCGGTAATAGAGGCCATCTCGCCCGCCAAGGACGTGGACGGCTTCCACCCCTACAACGTCGGCAGGCTAATGATAGGCAAGCCCGCGCTCCGCTCCTGCACGCCGTACGGCATAATGAAGCTCATAGAGACCACGGGCGTGGACATCTCCGGCAAGGACGCGGTGGTGGTGGGCAGGTCGAACATCGTCGGCAAGCCCATGGCGGTGATGCTCCTGCAGAGCAACGCCACGGTCACCATCTGCCACTCCCGCACCAGGGACCTGCCGGCCCGCGTTCGCGCCGCGGACATAGTCGTTGCGGCCATCGGGAGGGCGGAGTACATCAAAGGCGAGTGGATAAAGGAAGGCGCCATCGTCATAGACGTCGGCATGAACAGAGGCGCCTCCGGCAGGCTCGTCGGCGACGTCGACTTCAAAGGGGCCGCCGAGAGGGCGTCTTTCATCACGCCGGTGCCCGGCGGCGTCGGCCCCATGACCATAGCCATGCTCCTTCAGAACACGGTAGAGGCCGCGAAGAGGTCCGCCGGGCTCTGAGCCTCCGGCCGCGGCCCGCCCTCCTTGCGTCGAAAGACGCCGAACCCGGCCCCCCGGCCCCACGGCCCCCGCCCGCCCGGCCTTGCGCACCCGGCCTTGCGCACCCGGCGCAAGATACACTGTGACAACCCTGGGCATCAAGCGGATTTAAATATGATAATAACGAAGACCAAGGACATAGAAGAGATAATAGAGACGCTCGCGGGGAAAAAGACGGTCTACCTCTTCGGGTGCGACTCCTGCGCGGAGCAGTGCGATACGGGCGGGTCCAAGGAGCTTGCCGGGATGGAGCGCGTCCTTACGGAGAGGGGCTTCGAGGTCGTCGGAAGCTCTCTGCCCGAGGAGACCTGCTACAGGCAGCTCGTCCTCAGGGACTACCGCAAGATCGAGGCCCTTCGCACCGCCGACGCTGTGCTCGTGCTCGCCTGCGGCGCGGGCGTAAGGACGGTGGCAGACGCGGCCGAGGAGACACAGGTGGTGCTCCCGGCGCTCGACTCCATATTCCTCGCCACCGTGGAGCGGGTCGGCAGGTTCTTCGAGGGCTGCGCCCCTGTGCGGCGAGTGCGTGCTCGCCGACACCGGCGGGATATGCCCGCACACCGAGTGCCCCAAGGGCCTTCTCAACGGCCCCTGCGGCGGGGTCGCGGACGGCATGTGCGAAGTGGACACCGGAAACGAGTGCGCGTGGGTGAGGATATACAACCGCCTGAAGGCCCAGGGGCGGCTCCACAGGATGACCGGAGTGGCCCGGCCCAAGGACCACTCCGTGGGCACGCGCCCGAGGAAGGTGCTCCTGAGGAACCCGGCCGGGCCCGCGGGCTCAAGGAAGAAATAGGCCCTGTCCAAAGGGCCTGTCCGTGGCGGCAACGGCACGATACGGCACAGGCGCGTACACCTCATCTGTCCGGCGGCCCTTTCCGAGCTTGCGCCAGCCAGCCCGGCCCCCTCCTCTGCCGGTGGGCGGGGGGGCAGGGACGCACGGAGTGCCCCCTCAAACAGGGCATCGCAAAGACGCCCTGCTACAACCTCGACATCACCACGGAGTCACCGCGGCACGGACAGCCGCGACCGATGAAGAGGCCTTCGCATGAAAACAGCTTTCGTATATTCGGAGAGGTTCGGCTCGTTCTTCTACGGCCCGAACCATCCGATGAGGCCCGTAAGGCTACGCCTGACCTTCGAGCTGATGGAGGCGCTCGGCATGGACAGGCTACCCTCCGGAGATGTTGTCGAGGCGCGGCCCGCCCGGGAGAGCGAGCTGCTTATGTTCCACACGCCGGAGTATATCAAGGTGCTCAAGGAGGCGAACACCGGGATAATACCGGTCGCAGGCCCCGCCCACGGGCTCGGGGGCGGGGACAACCCCGTCTTTAAGGGCGTCTACGAGTGGTCCTGCTGCTCGGCGGGCGCCTCCATTCAGGCCGCGGAGCTCGTTGCCGGGGGTAAATACCGCTCGGCCTTCAACATCTCCGGCGGCCTGCACCACGCCATGCCGAACAGGGCCTCGGGCTTCTGCTACGTAAACGACGCGGCCCTTGCGATAAAGCACCTCGTGGGCCTCGGCAAGAGGGTCGCCTACGTGGACATAGACGCGCACCACGGCGACGGCGTTGAGTACGCCTTCTACGACACCGACCGGGTGCTCACCATATCCCTGCACGAGAGCGGGCAGTGGCTCTTCCCCGGCACCGGCTTCGTGACCGACACGGGCGTGGGCGAGGGCGCTGGCTTTTCGATAAACGTCCCTCTGCCTCCGTCCACATGCGACGAGGACTACGTGAAGGCCTTCAACGACGTGGTGCCCCCGTTCATCGACGCCTTCAATCCCGACGTGCTCGTAACCCAGCTCGGGGTCGACTCCTTCGAGACAGACCCGCTTACGCACCTGTCCCTTACCACGAACGGCTTCGAGAAGGTGGTGGAGGCGTTCCGTTCGTTCAACCTCCCGTGGGTGGCGCTCGGCGGCGGCGGGTACGACCTCGGCAACGTGGCGCGCGCGTGGACGCTCGCGTGGGCGATGATGAACGGGGTGCAGGCCCCCGGGACCATCCCGGAGGGCTTCATCCGGAGCAACGGGGACATCTTCCGCAACGACCTCCTCCGCGACAGGCCGCTTACGCCCTTCAAGCCGGGCAAGGAGGAGCTCGCGTGCCTGAGCAGGGACATCGAGTACCTGAAAAACGAGCTCCTGCCCGTGGTAAGGGGCAGGTGCGAGGCCTTCGGCCATCGGTAGGCCCGGTGTCGAGATTGGCGCCGGCGTGAAGGATTGAATTCGTTTGACGGGCAGAGGCAAAACTGATAATTTCAACCATGCGGCCGGCTGCCGGCCGGCTTAGAAAATTCAAAGGGTTGAGATGGTAATAGGCGTTCCGAAAGAGATAAAGGACAGCGAGTTCAGGGTAGGCCTGGTGCCCTCGGGCGCGAGGGCGCTCGTGGAGGAGGGCCACTCCGTGCTCGTGGAGCGCGGCGCTGGCGTTGGCAGCGCCATATCCGACGAGGAGTACGTCAAGGCCGGGGCCCGGATAGCCTCGAGCGCCGAAGAGGTCTGGTCTAAGGCCGGGATAGTGATAAAGGTCAAGGAGCCCATCGAGCCGGAGTACCGGTTCCTGCGCGAAGGGCTTACCGTCTTCACCTTCTTCCACCTCGCCGCCCACCCGGCCCTGGCAGAGGAGCTCCTGAGAAAAGGCTCGACGGCCGTGGCCTACGAGACCGTACAGCTCGAGGACGGCACGCTCCCCATACTCTCGCCCATGAGCGAGGTCGCGGGCAGGCTCGCGGTGCAGGCCGGGGCGCACCACCTGATGAAGACCTGCGGCGGCAGGGGCGTGCTCCTCTCCGGCGTTCCAGGGGTGGAGTGCGGGATGGTCGCCATAGCAGGGGCGGGCACCGTGGGGCTCAACGCCACGAAGACGGCCGTCGGGCTCGGGGCCGAAGTGCTCGTGCTCGATACGCGCGCCGAAAGCCTCAGGCGCCTTGACGACATCTTCGGCGCCCGGGTAAAGACCCTCATCTCCAACGCCCACAACCTCGACTCGGCGCTCGAAAGGTGCGACCTCTTCATCGGCGCGGTGCATATACCCGGGGCGCGCACGCCGAGGCTTGTTAAGCGTAACATACTGAAAAACATGAAGAAAGGCTCCGTCATCGTCGACGTCTCCGTCGACCAGGGCGGGTGCGTGGAGACCATAAGGCCCACGACCCATTCGGAGCCCGTCTACGAGGTAGACGGGGTGGTGCACTACGGCGTGGCGAACATGCCCGGGGCCGTGCCGCGCACCTCCACATTCGTCCTTACGAACGCAACGCTTCCGTACCTGCTTCTCATGGCCGAAAAGGGCGTAGAGGCCGCCGCCAGGGCGGACCACGCGCTCGGTGGCGGCGTAAACATCCACCGCGGGGAGGTAATCCAACCCCACGTGGCCGAGGCCCTCGGGAAAAAATCCTCGCCTCTGGCGCGCCCAGACTAACAATCATAAATCCCCCTCTATCCCCCTTTGGAAAAGGGGGATATTTTTCTCTGCATCTCCTGTATCCGTCTGTTTCTTTGTCCTTAAATACACCGGGTGATTGGAGCGAGCGGCGCTTTGGGAAGAGGCGGGTGAGCGCGCCGGGGTGGTCTTCAGGGCGCGTAGCGTTCTTAAGGGACGCGCTAACGGGGAAGAGGAAGCCCCAGCTGAGCGAGCCTAATCACCGGAAGCGCCCCGCGTGCAGGGGCGCAAAAGGCATCGAGGCGACCCCCCGCGGCTCTTATCCCCGGAGGGGAGCCAAAAAAAGAGACCGCCTCGTTGCCACCGCTGCCCGGAAAGACCATCATAAACTCCCCCGGTCCCCCTTTGGAAAAGGGGGAGGTTGGTCTGTCATTCCGAGCAACACGAAGCAATCCCTTCTTCAGGTGGTCAATCGGCGCAGAGATTCTTCGTCGCTCCGCTCCCTCAGAATGACCGGCTAAAGCTCTATCTACCTCTCACCTCCGGGGAGAGGGCAGGGGTGAGGGGGTATGCACCCCCTCCGCTCCTCGCGATGCCCCTCCCTTCCCCCCTCCCCCCTCTCGCCCCCCCGCCCAAACCCGCTTAAAACCATGAAAACCCACGATTTTCAAATAGGCTTTTCCCTTGACTCCCAGGGTCAAATAGGATAATTTTATATATTAATTTTGGGGTTTTGGCCTGAAATTTTCAGTCCGGAGGGGGCGGTGGAGCGGAGTCCGCCGGCAGGGCGGGCTTTTTTCCTTCTGGGGCGTTCCCTCATACCCCGCACCCGGTTTCAGGGGCCCGTGCGCGGGCCTTTGGCCCACGCGGCGACGCTGCCTTCTTCGGCCGCCGGGGGCCGATGTCGGGATACGAAAAAGCTCCGCAGGGAGCGAGCAAAAGGGGCGGATGATTTGGAAGACAAGAGCGTTGAGTTTCAACAGAGGCTGGAGAAGCTAAACCAGTTGAGGCAGGCGGGGATAGACCCGTACCCTAACGACTTCAAGCCCGGCACCACCTGTGGCGCTGTGGTGGAGCAGTTCGGCGGGCTTTCAAAGGAAGAGCTCGAGAAAAAGGCCGTCAGGGTCTCCATCGCCGGTCGCGTAATGGCGATACGGGACTTCGGCAAGGCATCCTTCATACGGGTGATGGACAGGAGCGGCGGCCTTCAGGCATACGTGAAAAAGGACGTCGTCGGTAAAGACACCTTCTCCCTGTTCAAGAAGTGCGACGTGGGCGACATAGTCGGCGTCGAGGGGGTTCTCTTCCGCACACGCACCGACGAGCTTACGGTAGAGGCCGCGTCCATAAGGCTGCTTTCAAAGGGGCTCCATCCGCTGCCCGAGAAGTGGCACGGCCTTACGGACGTGGAGGCGAGGTACCGCCAGAGGTACCTCGACCTGATGGTCAACCCGGAGGTAAGGGACGTATTCCTGAAGAGGACGGAGATAGTGCGCCTCGTAAGGGAGTTCCTCACCGAGCGCGGCTACATCGAGGTGGAGACCCCGATGCTCCAGCCCATTCCCGGCGGGGCGGCGGCAAAGCCCTTCAAGACCTACCACAACGCCTTGGGCATGGAGCTGTTCATGAGGATAGCCCCGGAGCTGTATCTCAAGAGGCTTATCGTGGCGGGCCTGGAGCGCGTATTCGAGATAAACAGGAACTTCAGGAACGAGGGCATCTCCACCCAGCACAACCCGGAGTTCACGATGCTCGAGTTCTATCAGGCGTACGCCACCTTCGAGGACCTGATGGACCTGACCGAGGAGATGATAGGCTCCATCGTCTGGAAGATACACGGCTCCACGAAGATAACCTATCAGGGCACGGAGCTGGATTTTGCCCCGCCCTGGCAGAGGATAACCGTAAAGGACGCGATAAAGAAGTTCTCGGACGCCGGGGACGACATATTCACAGACAAGGAAAAAGCGCTCGATTATTCGAAGAAACTCGGCCTCTCCATCGAGCCGGGGCTGAGCCACGGCAAGGTGGTTATAGAGATATTCGAGGCCGTCGCGGAAAAAAACTTCATACAGCCGACCTTCGTAACGCACTACCCGCTCGACGTGTCCCCGCTCTCACGCAAGAACGCGCAGGACCCGGCGCTCGTAGACAGGTTCGAGCTGATGGTGGTGGGCAAGGAGATAGCCAACGCCTTCTCCGAGCTCAACGACCCCGTGGACCAGAGGGAGAGGTTCGCAAGCCAGCTGAACGAGCGCGCGGCCGGCGACGAGGAGGCGCACGAGATGGACGAGGACTACGTCAAAGCGCTCGAGTATGGCATGCCGCCCACCGCAGGGGAGGGTATCGGCATCGACAGGCTCATCATGCTCCTTACCGACTCACCCTCGATACGCGACGTGATACTCTTTCCGCAGCTTAAAAAGTAACCCGGTGGCGGGGATTTTAATCCCGGCGTACCGGATCTCTTAATCTTGCGGCGTTAAAATTATCCGGGCTTTTCCAGAAAGCCCCGGCGCCAGGCGAGGGGCGGATAAAAAAATGTCATACGAACTCTTCATAGGTCTCAGGTACCTCAAGGCCAAGAGGAAGCAGACCTTCATCTCGGTCATCACCTTCATCTCGATACTCGGGGTGACCGTCGGGGTGACCGCGCTCATCATCGTCCTGTCCGTAATGACCGGCTTCGAGGAGAACCTCAAGGACAAGATACTCGGCGTCAACGCCAACGTCGTCGTAACGGGCTTCGGCAGGGGGATAAGGGATTACGACAAGGTCGCCGGCAAGGTCCGGCAAGTGCCCGGCGTCACCGGGGCCTCTCCCTTTACCTACTCGCAGGCCATGATATCGGCCAGGGGCGGGGTGCTCGGGGCCGTCATACGCGGGGTGGACCTGAAGACCGCCGGGGACGTCACCGTGCTCCCGGAGAAGATAAAGCAAGGCGACATCAAGGGCATAGACGTGCCCTTCAAGCCGGGGGACGCCGGGGAGGCGACGGGCGTGCCGGGCATCGTCATAGGCAAGGAGCTTGCCGCAAACATCGGCGTGCACGTCGGGGACAGGGTCAACGTAGTCTCCCCCATGGGCACGATGACGCCCGCGGGGCCCGTACCCCGCATGGCGACCTTCGCCGTCTCCGGCATATTCGAGATCGGCATGTACGAGTACGACTCCTCCATGGCGTTCATCTCCATAGAGAACGCGCAGAAGTTCTTCAGGCTCGGGGACACGGTCACCGGCGTGGAGGTGAAGATAGAGGACATCTACAAGGCCGACCTCGTGGCCGACTCCATCATGCACGAGCTGGACGGCCCGTACTACACGCGCACGTGGATGGAGATGAACAGGAACCTCTTCTCGGCGCTCAAGCTCGAGAAGGTCGCCATGTTCATCATCCTCGCCCTCATAATACTCGTCGCCGCCCTGAACATCATCAGCACCCTTATCATGGTCGTCATGGAGAAGGGCAAGGACATAGCCATACTCAAGAGCCTCGGGGCCACCTCCGGCTCGATAATGAAGATATTCATGATAGAGGGGATAATCATCGGCATAACCGGGACCTTCCTCGGGACCGTCTTCGGGCTTGCCGCGGCGCTGAACCTGCAGAGGATAGTCGAGCTCATAGAGCGCGTCTTCCACTTCAAGGTGCTGCCGCCGAGCGTCTACTACATAGACACCTTCCCCTCGAAGGTGGAGCCCTCGTTCGTCATAGCCGTGGTGCTCCTGTCCATCTGCATAAGCTTTATCGCGACCCTCTACCCCTCGTGGCAGGCCTCGCGCTTCGACCCCGTAGAGGGGCTGAGATACGAATGAGGCCCGCACGGGCTGTGCGGGAGGAACTGGGAGGGCGGGGGCCGGGGTCAGGCCCGCACGGGAAGACAGAGACAGGTATGGCTCTAATCTCCATAAAAGACCTCCGCAAGACCTACGGCAACGCCCGCAAGGGGGTGGAGGTGCTCAAGGGCATCGACCTCTCGGTCGAGGTGGGCGAGACCATCGCAGTGGTCGGGGCCTCCGGCGTGGGAAAATCGACCCTTCTGAACATCCTCGGCGCGCTCGACCGCCCGACGAGCGGAGAGGTGCTCTACGGCGGGGAGTCCATATTCGACTACGACAACAGTAGGCTCGCGGAGTTCAGGAACAGGTCTATCGGTTTCGTCTTCCAGTCGCACCACCTGCTCCCGGAGTTCACGGCCCTTGAGAACGTCATGCTGCCCGCGCTCATAAGCGGCAGCGACGCGGGAGAGGCGCGGGCGCGGGGCGCGGAGCTCCTAAGAGAGGTGGGCCTGTCCGAGCGCCTCCACCACAAGCCGGGCGAGCTTTCGGGCGGCGAGGCGCAGAGGACGGCCATCGTGCGGGCGCTGATGCAGACCCCGAACATACTGCTTGCGGACGAGCCCACGGGAAACCTCGACACACGCACGGGGGAAGAGGTCTTCAAGGTCATGCTCGAGCTCAACAGGGACAGGGCCACGACCATGATCATAGTCACGCATAACGAAAGGCTCGCCGCGCACATGTCGAGGAAGCTCAAGATGGTGGACGGCGTTCTGATAGAATGCTGAGCAGGCCCTTCCACGGCCTTTTCGGCTACAATCCGCCTGAAGCGGGTTCAGCCGGGGCTCGCGGATTGGCAGGCCTCTTTTCGGCGGCCTGCCAGAAGAGACGGTTTAGGTAAACTCTGAATAATTCATCCCTGAATTATTCAGAGAAGAAGAAGAAAAATGCGATTTTTCTTCTTCTTGCATCTTCAATGGCTTGCAGCCATTAAAAATAGCGGCACATCCCTGTGCCGCGGAAGGGTCTGAATAAATCAGACTCTCCTTAGAAAGGGATTTTAGGATTGAGGCTTATTCGTTCCGGTCTGCTGGCCGTACTGTTACTTCTCGTTGTGTTGCCGCTGGCGGCCGCGGCCCAGGGGCCCAGGGTGCTGGTGCTCCCGTTCGATACACACGCGTCCACGGATATATCCTCGGCCCGAAGGGCCGTGATGGATGCGCTGGCGTCTTCGCTCGACTCAGAGGGTGTGGAGATAGCGGGCCTTGACGCCATAAAGGAGCTCGTGCTCGAAAAAGGCGCGGCAAGCTTTACGGAAAAGGACGCCTTCGAGATATCGAGGAAGGTGCGCGCGGACTTCGCGGTGCTCGGCTCGATAACGAAGCTCGGGAGGACGACGACGGTCGACTGGCGCATAGTGGACACGGCTTCGAAGGTGGCCGTGGCCTTCTACTACGCCTCTTCGGTCTCGGAGGGCGCGTTGCGCGAGGCCATAGGAAAGAAGGCCGCTGACGAGCGCGAGAAGATGGTCGCGGCCATAAGGGAGCGCCCGGCGGAGAAGAAGGGGACGATAGACCGGATAATAGTTGCCGGGAACCGGAGGGTCGACGACGAGGCCGTGCTCAAGAGGATAAAGAGCATGGCGGGGGCGCCGTATTCGCCGGACGACGTGCGCGAGGACATAAGGGCGATATACGGCACCGGGTTCTTCGACGACGTATCGGCCTCTCTTTCGGATACCACCTCCGGCAAGACGCTCACCTTCCACGTGGTGGAGATGCCCTTCCTGAAGAAGATAAAGTTCGAGGGCAACGACGAGCTGAAAGAGGAGAAGTTAAAGGAGCCGATAACCCTCAAGGAGAACACCGTCCTGGACAGGGTCACGCTCGGGCAGAGCGCGGAGAGGATAAAGCAGCTCTACAACGAGGAGGGCTTCTACCTCGCGAAGGTCGAGCCCGTCATCGAGTCCGACGGGCTCGAGGCTACCGTGATATTCAAGATAGACGAGGGGCCGGAGGTCAAGGTGAAGAGGATCACCTTCATCGGGAACAAGGCGTTCGGGGACAGGCAGCTCAAAAAGCTCATGAACACGAAGGAGAAGGGGCTCTTCTCCTTCGTCACGGAGTCCGGCAAGTTCAACGAGTTCCTCTACCAGAACGACCTCGCCATCGTGATGAGCCACTACTTCGACAACGGGTACATCCGCGCGGACATCATCGAGGACAGGGTGCTCCTGAGCCAGGACAAGAAGTGGTTCTACATAACCATCGCCGTGGCCGAGGGCGAACAGTTCCGGGTAGGCAAGATAGACGTCAGCGGCGACTTGCTCGTTGACCGCGAAGAGCTCATAGACAAGATCAAGCTCACCACGGGAGATGTCTTCAACCGCTCCAGGCTCTCCAAGGGCATCGAGGCGATAGCCGAGATATACGGCGACAAGGGGTACGCGTACGCGGACATAAAGCCGGTGACCGCGATAGACGAGAAGACCAACACCATAGACGTGACCATCGACATAAGGAAGAACGACCTCGTATACATAGAGAGGATAGACATAACCGGCAACATAAGGACCAGGGACAAGGTCATAAGGAGAGAGATGGAGCTTGGCGAGGGGGACCTGTTCTCCTCATCGGGGCTGAAGAGGAGCAGGAACAACTTGAGGCGCCTCGGCTTCTTCGATAGCGTGAACATACTCCAAAGCCAGGGCACCTCCCCGGCACGGATGAAGCTCGACCTGGACATCAAGGAGAGGCCGACCGGACAGATATCCCTGGGCCTGGGCTACAGCTCTGTGGACAAGGTTATCGGCACGGCGTCGATATCGCAGTCGAACTTCATGGGCACCGGCATAAAGCTCGACCTCTCCGGCACGGTGAGCGCGTCCAGCTCCACGTTCGTATTCGGCATTACCGAGCCGTGGCTTTTCGACAAGCCTATAAGCGCGGGGATAGACCTGTACAACACGAGCAAGGAGTACCCGGACTTCGATATCGCCAAAAAGGGCTTCGACCTCCGGTTCGGTTTTCCCATAACGAAACGGTACACGCGCGGGTTCATGACGTACAAGCTCGAGGACGTGAACATAACCAACGTGCAGCCTACGGCCTCCACGTTCATAAAGGACCAGGCCGGGGAGAGCACGGAGAGCAGCATCAAGACGGCCCTGCGCAGGGACACGCGCAACGACGCCTTCTTCCCCTCCGAGGGCTCCGTCCTGAACCTCTCCGTGGAGTTCGCCGGGGGCCTTCTCGGAGGCACCAACCAGTTCATAAAGTACGAGGGGGACGCGGTAAAGTTCTTCGCTCTTCCGTGGGAGACTACCTTCTCGGTGCACGGGTCCGTCGGTTTCGTGCAGGGCTACGGGGGCGAGGATGTGCCCATCTTCGAGAGGTACTACCTCGGCGGCATAAACTCCGTAAGGGGTTTCGAGACGCGCACCGTCGGGCCCAAGGACCCCGCTACCGGCGACGTCATCGGAGGAACGTCCATGATAACGGCCAACGTGGAGTTCCTCTTCCCGCTCGTCTCGCAGCAGAACATAAAGGGGCTGCTCTTCTTCGACGCGGGCAACGCATACGACGGGCCCATCGACTTACGAGACCTGAGGACGTCCGCCGGCACGGGCATCAGGTGGTTCTCGCCGTTCGGACCCCTGAGGCTCGAGCTCGGCTTCAACCTCGACAGGCGCGAAGGGGAGAAGGCGAGCCAGTGGGACTTTACCATCGGCACCATATTCTAACCGGATGCCGGGAGGGGCCGGCGTCGAAATGGACAGCTTGAAAAACCTGCCAAATAAATACCTGGACAAGGAGAACGAAATGAAAAAACTCAGGATTTCCGGAATAGTCATACTCGCCCTCTTGCTCTTGTCCGTGAGCGCCGGGGCGGCGGAGGTAAAGATCGGGTACGCCAACCTGCAAAGGGCGCTCAACGAGTGCGACGCGGGCCTGAAGGCGAAGGACACCCTGCAGCAAGAGGCGCAGGGCCTCGAGGCGGAGCTGAACGCAAAGCAGGAAGCCCTCAAGAAGATGAAGCAGGAGATAGACAAAAAGTCCAGCGTCTGGAACAAGGAGACGAAGGCGGCCAAGGAGGCGGCCTTCAAGGCCCGCAGCCAGGAGTTCCAGAAACAGTTCATGGAGTACGGCGACAAGCTGAACAAGAGGAAGCAGGAGGTAGAGGCCGATATAATAAAGGCCCTCAGGGACACGGTAGAGGAGGTGGCGAAGAAGAAGGGCTACACCTACGTCTTCGAAAGGTCCGTCGGGGGGCTTCTCTACGCGCCCCCAGAGAACGACCTTACCCCGGAGGTCATAAAGGTTTACAACGAGCACTTCAAGTCATCGGGCAAGTAGGCCATGGCTATCGTGAAGAGCCTCGAAGAACTGGCCTCGATAGTGGGGGGGACCGTCCAGGGCGACGGGACCGTGCCCATAAGGGGTGTTGCGGCCTTTGAGGAGGCCCGGGAAGGCGAGTTGACCTTCCTCACGGACGGCAGGTACCTCAAGCGGCTCGGCGAGACAGAGGCCTCCGCCGTAATAGTAAAGCCGGGCACCGCAGCCCCGGATGGGGTGAACCTGCTCGTGGCCGACAACCCGCTGCTCGCCTTCGCGCGCCTGCTCGACCTGGTCAGGCCCGCGGTCCTTCCCGCCCCGGGGATACACCCGGGCTCGGAGGTGCACCCCGGCGCGACGGTCTCGGAGGGCGCCTCCATAGGCGCCTTCGCCGTAATCGAGGAGGGCGCCTCCATAGGCCCCGGCACCGTCATCTACCCCAACGTCTACGTCGGCAAGGGGGCCTCGATAGGCATAGACGCGATACTCTACCCCGGAGCAGCGGTGCGCGAGGGGTGCGTCCTCGGCGACAGGGTCGTGGTGCACTGCAACTCGGTAATAGGCTCCGACGGCTTCGGGTACGCGAGGGTCGGGCACAGGCAGCACAAGATACCGCAGAGGGGGATAGTGCGCATAGGCGACGACGTGGAGATAGGCGCGTGCGTCACCATAGACCGCGCCACCCTGGGCGAGACCACCGTGGGCAGGGGCACCAAGATAGACAACCTCGTCCAGATCGCCCACAACGTGAAGCTCGGCGAGGACTGCGTCATAGTGGCGCAGACCGGGATAGCTGGGTCGAGCACCGCCGGGGACAGGGTCCAGCTCGGGGGGCAGGTCGGCGTGGTCGGGCACATCGAGATAGGCTCGGACGCGATGGTCGGCGCCAAGTCCGGCGTGGTCAAGGGCCTGCCCTCGGGCACGGCCGTCTCTGGCATACCGGCCATACCGCACGGCGACTGGCTGCGCTCGCAGAGCGTATTCCCGAAGCTGCCGGAGATGAAGAGGAAGATATCCGAGCTCGAGGGACGCCTGCGCGCCCTCGAGCAGGCCCGGGAGAAAGAGGGTGGACGGTAGCTCCCCCGCCGGGGGCCGAAGGGGCCGAAAGAAAGAGAGGACGCTGTTACTATTATGAGCACATCTGCAAAGGAGGCGCAAGTGATAGACATCAACGAGATAATGACCATTCTCCCGCACCGGTACCCCTTCCTGCTTATCGACAGGATAACGGAGCTCGAGCCGGGCAAGTCGGCCCGGGGGCTGAAGAACGTGACCATAAACGAGCCCTTCTTCCACGGCCACTTCCCCGGGCACCCGATCATGCCGGGCGTGCTCATCGTGGAGGCCATGGCGCAGGTCGGCGGGGTGCTGGCCTTCAAGTCGGCGAACGTCAACAACAAGGTGGTCTACTTCATGGGCATCGACAAGGCGCGCTTCCGCCGTCCGGTCGTGCCCGGCGACACCCTCGAGTTCACGCTCAACGTCACCAAGTGCAGGGGGACCATCTGGGTGTTCAAGGGTACCGCCCACATCAAAGACACGCTCGTGGCCGAGGCCGAGCTCATGGCCACGATAGTCGAGAAGTAACCGACAGCCTTTTAGCATTTATTATCGGGGCGCGCACGGGCGCCCCCCAGTGAGGTAACGCCATACATGGGTAAAACGGTAGAGAAAATCAGGGAGACCAGGATAGACCCGACCGCGTACGTCCACCCGACCGCCGAGCTCGATACCGGCGTGGAGGTCGGCCCGTACGCCGTCATAAACGAGGGCGTCAAGATAGGCAGGGACACGGTCATAAGCTCCCACGTGGTGGTGGACAAGTGGACGACCATGGGCGCGAACAACAAGATATTCCAGTTCGTCTCCATCGGCGCGGCCCCGCAGGACCTCGGCTACAAGGGTGAGAAGACCGAGGTCATCATAGGGGACAACAACGTCGTAAGGGAGTTCGTCACCATACACCGCGCAACGACCAAGGAGCACGGGAAGACCGTCTGCGGCAGCAACAACCTGTTCATGAACTACGTGCACATCGCGCACGACTGCAACCTCGCGGACAACATCATAATGGCGAACTCCGCGACCCTCGGCGGGCACGTGACCATAGAGAGCCACGCCATCGTGGGCGGACTCGTCGCCATACACCAGCACGTCAGGATCGGGGGCTACTGCATCATCGGCGGCGCATCGGCCGTGAGCAAGGACATCCCCCCTTACGTCATGGCCGTGGGCAACAGGGCGCACCTCTACGGGCTCAACTCCGTGGGCCTCAAGAGGCAGGGGTTCACCAAACAGGACCTGCATGAGATAAAACAGGTCTACTCCATCGTCTTCAGGTCCTCGCTGCCGCTCGCCGAGGCGATAGACAGGCTCGGCCACGAGATGCCGGGGAGCCTGCACGCGAAGAGGTATATCGAGTTCCTCTCGGGGTCGAAGAGAGGGGTCGCGAGAGAAAGGACGAAGGGAAAGAAAAATGACGGTCAGCAGGAAGATTAGGGTAGGCGTAATAGGCGTGGGCTACCTCGGGCGCCTGCACGCCGAGAAGTACGCGGCGATAGACGGGGCAGAGCTTGTGGGCGTGGCCGACCTCGACACGGCAAGGGCCGGCGAGATAGCCGCCGCCCACGGCACGCGGGCCGTGGGCTCCTACAGGGACTTCATCGGCTCGGTGGACGCGGTAAGCGTAGTCACCCCGACGCAGAGCCACTGCCCCATCGCCCTCGAGTTCCTCTCGCGCGGGGTGGACGTGCTGGTGGAAAAGCCGATAGCGTTGGACACCGCCGAGGCGGACTCGCTCGTGGCCGAGGCGAAGAGGACGGGCGCGGTGCTGCAGGTCGGCCACCTCGAGAGGTTCAACGCCGCCATCTCGGCGCTCGAAGGCAAGGTGCAGGACCCGCGGCTGATGGACGCGCGAAGGGTCTCTCCGTTCCCGAACAGGAGCACCGACGTGGACGTGGTCCTCGACGTCATGATACACGACATCGACATCGTGCTGCACCTGGCCGCTTCCGAGGTCGTGGCGGTGGAGGCCTCGGGCCTGCCGGTCGTAACCGACATGCCGGACGTGGCGAGCGCGCGCCTCGTCTTCGCCAACGGCTGTGTGGCGAACATAACGGCCAGCCGCGTGGCGAAGGACAAGCAGCGCAAGCTCGACATCTACACCGGCAACGCCGTCATAGGCGTAGACTTCGCCAGCCAGCAGCTATGCATATCGAGGCCGGTGGAAAGGGCCGGGGCCGCCTTCAAGGAGCTTGCGGACGACGAGCTGAACGTAACGAAGAGGGACTCCCTGCTCGAGGAGCTCAAGAGCTTCATCTCCTGCTCCGCCGCCGGGTCCACCCCGCCCGTTACGGGCACCGACGGCAGGGACGCCCTCCACGTGGCGCAGATGATACAGGACTCCATAAGGCTTAACGCCGGGCGGGCGGCGAGATAGGCACCGCCCGCCGAAGGTGAGGAGGCCGCGCACAGAATGGGCAACAGCATCTTCATAGTAAGCGGCGAGGAGTCGGGGGACAAGCACGGGGCCTCGCTGATGGCGGCCCTCAAGGCCCTCATGCCTTCCATAAGGGTGGAGGGCATGGGCGGGGAGCGCATGAGGCGCGAGGGACTCAAGGGGCTCGACTCCAGGGAGGTCTCCGTCGTCGGCCTCGTCGAGGTAATTGAAAAACTGCCCGGCCTGTTCAGGGTCTTCAGGGCGCTCAAGGAACGCCTGAGGGCGGGCCGCTTCGACGCCGTGGTGCTGATAGACCTGCCGGACTTCAACCTCCGCTTCGCGAAGGAGGCGAAGAAGCTCGGCATACCGATAATATATTACATAAGCCCGCAGGTATGGGCGTGGAGGAAGAACCGGATAAAGAAGATAGCCGCGCTCGTCGACAAGATGCTCGTCGTCTTCCCCTTCGAGGTGCGGATATACAGGGACGCGGGCGTTGACGTCGAGTACGTCGGCCACCCCCTTGCCGGCACCGCGGTCTGCGGCCTTACCAGAGGGGAGGCGAGAGCCGCGCTCGGCATCGTCGAGGGCGCCACCGTCGTCTCGCTCCTTCCGGGCAGCCGCACCGGGGAGGTGCGCAGGATGCTCGGCCCCCTGCTCGGCTCGGCCGAGCTCATCCGCAAGGGTTCGGGCGGCGGGAAGTGCGTCTTCCTCATCCCCGCAGCCGGCTCCATCGACGACGGCCTCATCAGGGGCTTTATCGACGACGCCCCCGCGGGGCTCGACGTACGGGTCGTAAAGGGACGGATGTACGAGGCGTTGAGGGCCTCGGACGCCGCCGTTGTCACCTCCGGCACGGCGACCCTCGAGACCGCGCTCATCGGCACGCCGATGGTCATAGTCTACAGGATGAGGCCGCTCTCCTACAGGATAGGCAGGATGCTCATAGGCGTCGAGAACGTCGGGCTGCCGAACATCATAGCCGGCACAAAGCTGGTCCCGGAGCTGCTGCAGGACGACACGACCCCGGAGAAGATATCCGCCGAGGTGCTCGCCATGCTGCACGACGAAGGGAAGAGACGCCTTGTCGAGCAGGGGTACGAGGCGATAAGGGAGAGTTTAGGAGGAAAGGGCGCCGCGCAGAACGCGGCGCTCGCCATACGGAAGGTTATAACCGGCAAAAAAGCCGCAACGGTCTGACAGGATGTTGAAAAAGTCCATCCATGGCTTTTTCAACTATGATTTGGCCGGAATGACTCCGTCCAAGTCTCGCAATTTGGTGATCCATCCATGAATTGCATCAGCAGATTGTTTTTCAACAACCTGCTGATGCGTTCGCGCGCACCAGGCGCGCCCTGACGATATGAAAACTTACTTAAGGATATTAAAGCTTCTGCCCCCGTACAAGGTGCACTTCATCCTCGCCTTCGTGTGCATGGCCGGGTACGCGCTCACCAACGGCATCATGGCCTATCTGGTGGGCCCGGTGATGAAGTTCCTCTTCTCGAGCGCCGAGGCAAACACCGCCATCAGCGTAATCCCCTTCGACATCGTAAGCATCCCCAAGGAGAAGATGATGCTCGGCATCCCTCTGGCCATCATCATCGTGGCGGTGGTCAAGGGCCTCAGTTCCTACGGCCAGTCCTACTTCATGGGCTACGTCGGCCATGGCGTGGTAAGGGACCTTCGCAGGCGCCTCTACGACAGGATACTGAACCTCCCGGTCAACTACTTCGCCAACACGCAGACGGGCGTTATGATAAGCCGCCTTACCAACGACGTCAACCTGCTCCAGAACACAACCTCGGACGCGATAACCACGATACTCAAGCAGAGCATGACCATCATCGTGCTGGCCGTCGTCATCGTCAGCCTCGACTGGAAGCTCGCCATAGCGGCCTCCATCGCCCTTCCGCTCTCGGCGTACCCGATGAGGAAGCTCGGCCAGAAGATGAAGAAGATATCCACGAAAGGGCAGATCTCCATGGGCGACATGACGTCGCTCCTGCACGAGGCCATCGCCGGGATAAGGATAGTGAAGGCCTTCTGCATGGAGGGCTACGAGTCGGAGAGGTTCCACAGGGAGAACGAGCGGTACACGCAGAACCAGATCAAGACCGTGAAGGTGCGCTCCATCTCGTCGCCCCTCATGGAGACCCTCGGCGCCGTGGCATTCGCCATCACCATCTGGTACGCGGCGTACAGGATAAGCCACGGCACGCTCAAGCCCGAGGCCTTCATCTCCTTCTTCATCTCCGTGCTGATGTTCTACCAGCCGATAAAGGCTCTCAACGGGGTGAACCTCAACATCCAGCAGGGGACCGCCGCGGCCACCCGCATATTCAACGTTATGGACGAGCCCGGAGAGATGGAGAGGTCGCGCGGCACGGTGGAGGCGTACGGGCTCGGCGAGAGCGTGGAGTTCCGGGGGGTGACATTCGATTACGGGGACAAGCCGGTGCTCAAGGGCATAGACCTGAAGGTGAAAAAGGGCACGGTGCTCGCCATCGTCGGAAGCTCCGGGGCGGGCAAGACGACCTTCGTCAACCTGATACCGAGGTTCTACGACGTGCACGGCGGCTCCATACTCTTCGACGGAACCGACATACGCGACCTCACGCTCAAGTCGCTCCGGGACCAGATAGCCATAGTCTCGCAGCAGGTCATACTCTTCAACGACACGGTGCGCGAGAACATCGCTTACGGGGCCGTATCGGCGAGCGAGGAGGATATGATAAGGGCGGCGAAGGCGGCCAACGCGCACGAGTTCATATCAAGGCTTCCGAAGGGGTACGACACGCTCATAGGCGAGGGCGGGGTGAGGCTCTCCGGCGGGGAAAGGCAGAGGATCTCCATAGCGAGGGCTATCTATAAGAACGCGCCCATATTGATACTCGACGAGGCGACGAGCTCCCTGGACACGGAGAGCGAGCACGAGGTGCAAAAGGCCCTCGTGAACCTCATGGAAGGGCGCACCACCTTCGTCATAGCGCACAGGCTCTCCACCGTCAGGAACGCCGACCGCATAATAGTGCTCTCGAACGGCACCATCCGCGAGATGGGCAGGCACGACGAGCTTCTCAACCAGAAGGGCGAATACTCGCGCCTGTACTCGCTCCAGTTCCACGGTTAGGGCGCGCGCGTACCAGGCCCCCCACGTATCTGGCTCCGAAGGCTACCGGGATGAAAAAAAGCGTACTCGACAGGCTCATACTCGCCGTTGCGCCGTGGCTCGCATCATGGCTCATAAGGCTCATACACCTTACTACGAGGAACACCTTCGTTGGCTTCGAGGAGTACCGCGCGATACTCGACAGGGGCGGGCGGATAATACTCGCCTTCTGGCACGGCAGGCTGCTGATGATGAAGTACGCGCATCCCCGCAGGATTACCGCCCTCATAAGCAGGTCGAAGGACGGGGAGCTGATAGCCCGCACCGTTGAGCGCATCGGCGTCGACTCGGCGCGCGGCTCTTCGAGCCGCGGCGGGTTCGGGGGGGTAAAGGCGCTGCTCAAGGCGGCGAAGGCGGGCAAAGACCTCGCCATAGCCCCCGACGGCCCGAAGGGCCCCGCCATGAAGGCGCAGATGGGGGTCATACAGATAGCGGCAAAGACGGGGCTGCCTATAATACCGGCGGCCTTCGGGGCCGAGAAGAAGAAGGTCTTCGGCAGCTGGGACTCCTTCATCCTGCCTTACCCTTTCACCCGCGGGGTCTACATCTGCGGCAAGCCTCTGCGCGTGGCACGCAACGCCGGCACCGAGGAGATGGAGGCCGCAAGGCTCGAGCTCGAGCGCACGTTGACCGGGCTTACGGACAGGGCGGACAATTTTTTCACCAACGCCTGATACGCGGGGGCCCACCCCCCGCCACGCATACACGAAACCAAAATGGCTTATACCCTCTACGACATCCTCCTCCACCTCTTTACAGCAGCCCTCGTCCCCTATTTTCTCTTCAAGATGGTCTCCGCCAGCAAGTACAGGGAGGGGATACCCGAGCGGTTCGGCTTCATAAGGGCAGGCAAGCTCAAAGGCCTGAAGGGCGGGCGCGTGGTATGGGTGCACGCCGTCTCCGTCGGGGAGACGAAGGCGGTGATGCCCATTCTAAGGCGTCTCAAGAAAAAGCGCCCGGAGGTAAAGGTCGTCTTCTCGACGGTAACGAAGACCGGGCAGGCCACCGCCGCCGAGGACGGAAGGGGGCTCATCGACGCCCTCATATACTTCCCGCTCGACCTGTCGTGGGCCGTACGCAGAGTGGTGCGCGCCGTGGGCCCGGCCGCCTTCGTCGTCGTCGAGAAGGAGGTATGGCCTAACTGCATAATGACGCTCCGCAAAAGGGGCGTGCCGGTGATAGTCGTAAACGGCACCATATCGGACCGCTCCTTCAGGAGGTTCAAAAAGCTCGGTTTCTTCTTCAGGGACGTCTTCGGCGCGGTAAGCTTCTTCGGGGCGCGCACCGAGTCCGACCGCAGAAAGGCGATGGGCGTCGGCGTAAGGCCCGAATGCGCCGTTACCACCGGGAACATAAAATTCGACCTTACGCCCCCCTCCACCGACCCCGGGCGCATCGAGGGCCTTAAAAAGTCGCTCGGGCTGAAGGACGGTTCCACGGTGATAGTCGCGGGAAGCACACACGCCGGCGAAGAGGAGGCGGTGCTCAAGGCGTTCGTCGACCTCAGGGACGCGTTCAGCGGCCTGAAGCTCGTCATCGCCCCGCGCCACCCGGAGAGGTTCTCCGAGGTGGAGACGTTGATAAGGAAGACGGGGCTGGCGTACCTCAGGCGGACGAAGGTGAAGGATGGGGGCGGCAAGGGGGGCGGGGCGCCCGACGTCCTGCTCCTCGATACCGTCGGCGAGCTTATGATGGTATACTCTTTTTCAACCATCGCCGTGGTCGGCGGCTCCATCGTTCCGGGCATCGGAGGGCACAACCTCCTTGAGCCCGCGTACTACGGCAAGCCCGTGGTCTACGGCGCGCACCTTACCACCTACCGCGAGATGGCCGACATGCTCGAGGAGGCCGGGGGCGGGGTAAGGGTCGGGGACGGCGGGCTCTACTGCGCCCTCAAGAAGCTCCTCGACGACAGGGAGCTGAGGGAGCAGACTGGCGAGCGCGCCAGGGGGGTGGTGGAGTCGAACAGGGGCGCCGCGGACAGGAGCGTCGAGGTGATAGAGCGGTACCTCGGGTGATGCAGGAGGGCGGGGCCATGGAACCGCAGAGGGACATCAAGGGGGCCCCCTGCCCTGCGGCTATTCGCGGGGTAACCCCTATTTGAGGCCGCGGCCTTTTTGATTGGAATATAGATGGCGTCATTGAGAAGAAAAATCGAAGGGTGGATGAGGGACGAGGATATCGGCCCTGTCTCCCACCTCCTGCTGCACACGCTGTCGCTCTTCTACGGCGCGGCGGTGAGGGTGCGCCTGCTCCTCTACGCCATGCGTATTCTATGGAAAAAACGCCTCCCGTGCGCGGTCGTCTCCGTGGGGAACATCACGGTGGGCGGCACGGGCAAGACGCCCATCACCATGTACCTGGCCGGGTACTTCAAGAAGGCGGGTAAAAGGGTCGTGATACTCAGCCGCGGGTACAAGGGCAGCGCAAGGGGCGCGACCGTCGTATCCGACGGACACAACATCCTTGTCTCCCCCGCCGAGGCCGGGGACGAGCCGTATCTCATCGCCGAGCGCGTAAAGGGTGTGCCGATCATAGTCAGCCCTGACAGGGTGAAGGGCGGCAGGCTCGCCGTCGAACGGTTCTCGCCGGAGATAATAATACTCGATGACGGGTATCAGCACATACGGCTGGGGCGCGACGTGAACATACTGCTCGTGGATTCCATAGAGGGCTTCGGAAACGGCTTCCTGCTGCCGCGCGGCATACTGCGCGAGCACCTGAGCGCCGTAAGGCGCGCCGACGCAGCCATGGTAAAGGGCGGCAACCTGCGCAGGCAGGACAAGGAGCTACTGAGGGGATACGACATCCCGGTGCTCTCCTTCGAGTACAGGCCCACCGCGGTGATGGACACGCGCTCCGGGGAGGGCCTCGCCCTCGACCTGTTGAAGGACAGGACGGTGCTGGCCGTGGCCGGGGTGGCGAACCCCAACCCGTTTTTCAAGTCCATCGAGAGGCTCGGCGCGTCCACCACGAAGACACTCGCCTACCCGGACCACCACGACTACACGGCCTCCGACGTGGACGATATCGCCGCCGAGGCCGGGGGCGCGGACGTCGTAATAACGACCGAGAAGGACGCCGTCAAGCTCAGGGCGCTTGTCCCGGAGACGCTCCACCTCTACGCGCTCAGGATAGAGGTGGAGATAAAGAACACCGAGGGGCTGGGCAGGCTCTTCTCCCGCTTCGTCAAAAGGCCCGCGAAGCCGGGGGGCGAAGGCAAGGGGAGGGGGCTATGACCCTGTTTTTCCTGAAAGCCGTCGCCTTCGTACTCGGATGCCTGCCGCGCGGCCTTACGCTCCCGCTCGGAAGAGCGCTCGGGCGGCTCGTCTGCAGGCTCGATAAAAAACGCGCGCTCGTGGCGCGCGAGAACATACGGCGGGCCTTCCCGGAGATGGCCGACGCGGAGGTGGACAGGATCGCCTCGGAGGTCTTCGCCAACCTCGGCGCGATGCTCTTCGAGTTCATGCGGATACCGTGGCTCGGCAAGGGCTCGCTCGGCCCTCTGGTCGAGTTCGAGGGCATGGAGCACTTCACCCGCGCGGCGCAGAAGAACAAAGGGGTCATACTCGTTACGGCGCACTTCGGCAACTGGGAGCTGATGGCCGCGGCAGTAGGCATGTTCATCCACCCTGTGGACATCGTTGCGCGCGACCTCGACCACCCGGCGCTGGAGGAGTTCGTAAGCTGGGTGCGGCAACGGGCGGGCAACCGGATAGTCTCAAAGAGTCGCGCCATGCGCAAGCTACTCAAATCCCTCTCCAACGGGGGCGTCGTCGGCATCCTCCTCGACCAGAACGTTGCGCGACGGGAGGGCGTCTTCGTGGACTTCTTCTCCACCCCGGCCTGCACGAACAAGGGCCCGGCCCTGCTGGCCGCCGCCAGCGGCGCGCCGATGGTGCCCATCTTCAACGTCCCTGAAGGCAACGGCTACCGCATCATCATACAGGAGGAGATCGAGATGGCGATGACCGGGGACAAGGAACAAGACGCCGTAACGAACACGGCCCGCTGCACGGAAGCGATTGAGCAGATGATACGCGCCCACCCTGAGCAATGGTTCTGGGTGCACCGCAGGTGGAAGACAAGGCCGCTAAAAGAGAAAAAACCGTAACAAGTCCGACTGCTTGCGCCCTTCGGCTTCGATTGACAAACCTCCTTAAAAGAGGTATCATATCTTTAGCGGGATATAAGGCCCGCTCGCATGGCAGGCCAAGAAGGAATGGAGCCTGGGCATGCCGGATAGAAGGAGATAAGCTTCAGTAGGATAGAAATAGGGGCCCTTCCGGAACGGGGTGTGCAAGCCAGCCCTTCGGGCAGGAAGCCTTAACCGTTCTCTTGGGCTACCACCTTCACGTAAGATCTCTTCTCCTTGGCCGGTATGCCCTTTTTATATATTGACCGTTTAAAAGCCGCCCTCCTGGCGGCTTTTTCATGGACTGTTCTTTTCAGGCCCTTTTCCCATCTTCCGCGCCCCCGGGAGACCCCCGGCAGCAATCGCCGCGTCTTTCTAACTCACGGGAATTATGGTATAATTAGAATAGGGAAAGAGGCGTGGGGACTAACGCAGGAACGCGGAAGCTCCCATCCGTGGGTGCGTATAAACCACCTACAGTGGCCTTGAAAGGCAGGCTCGAAAGGGGTTGCGGCCAAAAGACGGCAACCCGAAGGGGCTTGAAAGCCTGAAGGAGGGCACGGCCCGGAAGGGGCAGATACCTTACAAGGACCAGCGGATTGGAAAAAAGCTGTCCATGCCACGCCTTTTCCGGGGATTATATGCGAATAAGAAGAAGGGCTTTTTAAAGAAGAAAAGCCCTTCTTCTTACCTAAGGGATGGAAAAAGGCCTTTTTACCCCCTGGAAGCTGCGGCTGGTCTTCCGGGGGGTAAAAATTTCTTTGACCCTCCCTCTCTCAAGTAGACTCTGAATAATTCGTCCCTGAATTATTCAGAGACGAAAAAGAAAAATGCGATCTTTCTTTTTCTTGCGTTTTCAATGGCTTGCAGCCATAAAAAATGGCGGCACGTCCCTGTGCCGCGCAAGGGTGTGGATAGATCAGACCTTCCTCAACCATTAGAATACAGGCTTTCGCACGGAAGGGGCAAGGGCCCGGTGGCCCTGCAGGTCTTCAAAACCTGTCTGTCGCCGTTATGCGGGGATCGGGGGGTTCGACTCCCTCCCCCTTCCGCCATTTTTTCATGCTCTCTTTTCATGCTCTCTTTTCATACCCTCCTTTCATTCTCTCCTTCGCGGCGCTGCTCAAGGGAGTCGAACGGCAACGGAACGCCGAACTGAAAAACTGAAAAAATGAAAGATTGAAAAGACCCGGTCCGGCTTCTGCCGGGCCGGGTCTTTGGGATTCTCCAGACGGCGGGGGTTTCCTACTCCCCCTCAAGCTCCATTTCGAGTTCGGTGAACTCGCCCCGCCTTACCGAGACCCTCTCGCCGCTATCCTTGTAGCCCTTGCTCTTTACCGTCACCTCGTAGATGCCGGGGTCGAGGTCGAGCGAGAGAGGCGTAAGGCCGTAGTAGACGCCGCCGATGTAGACCTTCGCGCGCCCGGGGGACGTGCTCAATACCAGCCTGCCCGTGCCTTCGGGCGCCTTTTTCAACCTCTCGATTGCCGGGGCCTGCTCCGGCGCGGGCGCCGGGGGCCTGTAGGCCGTCCGGGTGTCGGCTATCTTCGGGGCGGCGCCTGCCACGACACCGCCGACCACCTTCGAGAGCGTGGCGTTTATGTACCTCGCGATAGAGGCGCGGGAGTTGCCCGTGACACCGGCGTACCTGTCCTCCTTCTCGGCCACGACGCCCGACCAGACCACCCTTCCCGTCTCCCTCTCCCGTATCTCCGCCTGGAACGCCACGGCTATCCTGTCCCTCGACACGATATCGAGCCTGAACTCCCGGAGCTCTCCGGTCAGGACGAAGTCCGCCGTGCCCTCACCTTTGACCTCATATCCGGAGGCCGTAAGCTCCTTTGCGAAGGCCTCGGTCACGAGCGCGGCGGGGTCTTTGGCCAGCGTAAGCTCATACCCGTTGATGTCGAAGACGGTCGTCCCTATCCTGCCGATGGTCCGCGGGTCCGCACCGGGCTTGATATCGCGCGCGTCCTTGAAGTCCGTAACGAGCACGGAGACCGGCACCGGGGAGATGGCGCCCTGTTTCGCAGCGGGCGTGTAGCCGACCTTGAGCGGCCCGGAGCACCCGGCCGCCGCAAGCAGACACAGAACGAACAGGGCCGCACCTGCGGCTGACCTCCTGAATTTTTTCAGCGGGTCCATCCCCTGCCCCTTGGGGCGCAGCCCATCCTGATATGGTTTTGATGCCTCGATGCTTGAGGCGGGGTAGTTCATTAATATTTTTACGATACGTGCTGAAAGGGACATCCCGCGCTCCTGTTTCTTTAGGTTTTTAATGGTCTATCGAGGTTTTCATTTTGTGAAAATAACATATACAAAAAAAAA
This sequence comes from Thermodesulfobacteriota bacterium, assembly GCA_046757705.1. Taxonomy (GTDB): domain Bacteria; phylum Desulfobacterota; class GWC2-55-46; order GWC2-55-46; family GWC2-55-46; genus JBHHYT01. The sequence goes on along the minus strand of JBHHYT010000011.1, from coordinate 3,130 downwards.
GGGGAAGGCCTTATCAGCCTTCCCCTTTGGTTGGACGTATTGCGCGAGGTCTTAGAACGCGGCGAACACCATCAACGTGGCCTTCTGGTCACCGGTTGCTGCGGTCGGGGCCAACTGTCCCTCGCCGCTGTACCAGGTGTAGTTGAGCTGAAGGTTGAGGTTCTGTATCGGCGTGTAGACCGCGGCAAGCGTGGTGGCGTTGTCGGAGTCCTTGCCGTCGCCGTTGGCGTCCCCGTCCTTGCCGGCGCGGTAGCCCGCGGAAACGGTGAGCTTGGACGGGATTACGCCCACCTCGGCCATTATGGCGAAGGCGCTCTTATCCTTGTTCGTGCTGTTGTTGAATATGTTTAAATCCGCGGCAGCCGCGCTGTCGCTCTTTTTGGCGTTGGCGTATGAGAGGTAGACGCCCACAGGGAAGTCCGCAACCATGCCCTGCGCCTGCGCGTCGATAGCCCACGCCTCGGCGTGTGTCGTCGTGGCTCCGGCGCCGCCGCCCTCCTTGGACGTGCCGCCCCAGTACTGCGCGCCGAGGGCGAGGTCCCAGCCCATGTAGTTCGGGGTCACCGCGGCCCTTATGTAGTTGAGGAACGGTCCCGCGGCAGCATCACCGTGAGACTTGTACCAGAGCGTGTAGTTGACGAAACCGATGCCCCTTACAGCTCCGAAGGCAAAGCCCGTTGCGGCGGTATTGGTCCCTATGTACTGCTGGGCTGATATCTCGGGGCCGTGCTCGATGGGGCGCTGTATCTTCATGGCGCCGGTGTTCAGGAGCTCGAGCCCGTATGAAGTGCCGGCCGCGTCGGTGCTGAAGGGTATCACGTTCAGCTTCGTGTTCTGTACGTCGAAGACTACAGGCATCTTGTAGGAGGTGAACCTGCTGTCCCCGTCCTTGAGAGAGGCCTCGATAAGAAAGCCGACGTGCTCTCCCGCGCGCCCGCCTATGAGAAGGGCCGCCTCGTCCGGGAACTGGAGCTCGCCTTTGTTCGTCGCCTGAGCATCATCGTCACCGTTCCTCTTCTGGTACCTGACCTTGCTCACGAGAGAAGCGTTGAGGGTCGCCGGAAGAGAGAGGAAGTCCCCTTCGACCATAGACTGCCCGCCTACCATCGTGTAGCCTCCGGCCTTGAATGCGCGCCCGAAGGAATTGAGAACCGGGAAGTGCTGGAAGTGACAGGTGTTGCAGGCCATTCCGGTCTGGCGCGCGAACGCCGGGACCGCGGAGGCCTCACGGGGTGAGTAGAACGCGACCGCCAGGAAGAAAATGGCCACAGCGAACAAGAACTTTTTTTTCATACAACCTCCTTTGGTATTATAGGACCGGCCTGAACTGAAGATGATCGAGTCCCGGGAAGGACGGCCAAAAACGAGAAGAAAAAAGAAGTCTGTCTTTTGGGGAATTTTACCAATTATAGCAACGGTTGACCAATTGTCAAGTGCCTGTGGAGTTTTAATTTTCCTATCCTCAAAAGTTTTTTCCCGGCCGTAAAAGGCCTGCACCTGACATCCCCGGAATCGGAACTATAGATTATATCGACGTCATTGACACCGACTTTAATTTCTGTTAAACAATTGAGGACGCGGGCCCGGCTGTAAGCGTTATTTTACCGGCCGTTTTTTTTGACGCCCCCACGACAACGCCCGTTCCGGCGGCCTGCCGGGCAGGACGCGCAGCCGGGCTTTTCACATCGTTTTCGATGGATTTTCAGGGTACCGCGTGGCATAATGGCATGATGCTGAAAAGGCCCTTCCAGGGCTTTTTCAGCCACGGCTTGCCCGGCAGGTTGCGCTCTTGCGCTGCCCGCTAAAGCCGATGCGAGCCCGAGTGGCGGAACTTGGTAGACGCACGAGACTTAAAATCTCGAGACCTTCGGGTCGTGCCGGTTCGATTCCGGCCTCGGGCACCAGTTTTTTCATGTACTTACGCCATCCCTGCTTTGACCAGACCTCCCTCAAGATGCCTTGCGGGCTTGAAATCGGAAAGATTGGTTCCTATCGTAAGCTTCCCTGCCAGGCAGAGAGTTCTAAAACAGAGTTTCCGGCTTTTCATTACGTTGGCTGCTTTGCCCGGACCTTGCCCTTTCAATTATAGATAGACCGTACCTTTCAAGGAGGCTCGTTATGAAACATGTCGGTTTGATGATATTCGCCCTCGTGTTGAGTGCCGTGGTTATGACCGGGTGCACCGGAAAAAAACAGCCCGCTGAGAAGGCCAAAGAGGTGGCAAGCCAGATCGCCGAAAGCGTTGACGAAAAGCCGGCGGGGGTGAAGAAGCCAGCAGAGGTGAAAGAGGCGGTCCCTTTACCGGCAGCCGGGCCCGAGGAGAAGGTCGTAGAGAAAAAAGCGGTGGCTCCGAGCGTCGCCGAGGAGAAGGCCCCTCAAAAACCCGCTGTTAATGAAAAAAGCGTAGAGGCAGGCGCGGCTATCTTTAAGTCGAAGTGCTCGCCCTGTCACGGCGCTGATGGCAAGGGCACCGCCATGGCCCCGGCCTTCAAGGGAAACGTTTGGATAAAGGGCGCTGACAAAGGCCAGATCGCTGCTGTTATCAGGAACGGCCGTAAGGGTCCAGCGAAGAGGTACACAAAATTCGCTATCAGCATGCCCGCCCAAAAGGCGCTGCCGGATAGCGATGTAGATGCCCTGGTCGAGTATATCAAGTCGATCAACTGAGCCTTTGCGGTGCCTTAGGATATGGTGCCTTGCTCCGGGGGTGGTGCGGCGGACAGGGGCTGACCTCGATCTTGCGGGCCTGCCTTTGAGAAGACAGGTTCCCTGCTTAACCCTGCCCCTCACGCCCCGGTATGGCCCAGAGCTTACCGGAGATTTTCGCGGCGCCCGCGAAAATATCAAAAACCCGCTTGACAAGATCTGCAATCAGGACTAAAATCATCCTGAATTCTCCATCTAACAATCCCAAGCAAAAAAACGAAGGGATACTAAATGCTGCAGCTTACACGTGATGGTGAGTATGCCGTGCGTGCGATATTGCACCTTGCCGCGCTCCCCTACGGCCAGATTACTCTCATTCACGATATCTCCGACGCTCAGGAGATCCCAAAGAGCTACCTTTCTAAGATAATGCAGCACCTGACAAAGGCCGGGCTGGCAAAGTCGCGCAGGGGCGCAAAGGGCG
>JBHHYT010000010.1:0-34473 GCA_046757705.1 Thermodesulfobacteriota bacterium | reverse complement strand
GAACATATCGGACGGCGGGGCAATTTAATTGAGTAAAAACAGCGTGACGGCGCCCGGCGGCAGGCTACGGGTGCGCCGGGGTTGACGGGTTCCGGTGGCGGGCATCAAGGCCTACTCGCCCTTCAGCTCCCTTGTCATCAGCTCGAGGACGGCCTCTTTCGGGGCCCTGCCCCCGTAGAGCACGTTGCATATCTCGCCGGTAATCGGCATCTCCACGCCCTCCTTGCGCGCCAGCTCACAGGCGGCTCGGGAGGTCCTTACGCCCTCCGCCACCATGCGCATGGACCCGGTGACATCCTCCACCGAGCGGCCTTTTCCTACCTCGAGGCCCACGGTATAGTTCCTGCTCAGGGCCCCGGTGCAGGTGAGCACGAGGTCGCCGAGCCCGGAGAGGCCGGAGAATGTGGCGGTGCGGGCGCCCATGGACACGCCGAGGCGGGATATCTCCGCAAGCCCGCGCGTTATCAGCGCGGCGCGGGCGTTGTTGCCGAGGCCGAGGCCGTCTGAGATGCCGGAGGCTATGGCTATAACGTTCTTGAGCGCGCCTCCGAGCTCGACGCCGGTGACGTCGGTGTTGGTGTAGACCCTGAAGTAGTCTGTCGAGAAGGCCCGCTGAACGGCCACGGCGGCATCCTCGGAGGCAGACCCGGCGCAGACCGCCGTGGGCAGCCCCCGGCTGACCTCCCTGGCGAAGGAAGGGCCGGACAGGACGACCAACTCCACGCCGGGGCGGTGCGCGAGCTCCTCCTTGAGCACCCCGCTCGCCAGCAGGAGCGTGCCCTCCTCTATGCCCTTGGTGGCGCTGACGACAACGGCCCCGGGGGCGACAAGCGGGGCCGCCTCGGCGAAGACGGCCCTTAGGCCGTGAGAGGGTATGGCGGAGACGACCATCCGCGCGCCGTCGAGCGCCTCCTCGAGCGACGAGGTCGGCAGCAGGTTCCCCGAGAGCCTTACGCCGGGCAGATAAGCGGCGTTCTCGCGCCCGCTTGCCATGGCCCCGGCCAGCTCCGCGTTGCGCGCCCACAGGCTTACGCCGTGCCCCTGAAGGGCGAGGACCTGCGCCAGCGTCGTTCCCCAGCTGCCAGCTCCGAGCACCGCCATACGCTTCATCTGCCTGACTCCTCCTGCGGGCCTTCCCTGAGCCTCTTCTCCAGCCACTCTATACGGGTCCTGAGCGCTTGTCCGTTGGGGTACTCGCCCTCGAGCCCCTTCAATACCTCTATCGCCTCCGGCAAGTGCCCGGCCTCGGCAAGCGCGTTTCCCTTGCCGAGCCGCGCCTCTATGGCGACGTCCGCTTCCGGGTACCTTCTGATGATATCATCGAACCTCCGGGCCGCCTCTTCGGCCTGCCCGCCTATGTAGTATGTGCTCGCTATCTGAAAGAGTATGCGCGGCATCAGCTCCGGCGGGAGGTCTTCGGAGGCCGCAAGCTCATCGTACTCTATGAGCGCCTGCCGCAGGTCGTTCATCTTCATGTACTCCGCGGCGATGAGGCGGCGGTACTTGAGGCGCTCGGCGGGCGTGCCGTCATGGAGCGTCTGGAACTCCTCGACCGCCTTCTTGTGGTCGCCTTCGCGCGAGTATATCCCGGCCATGTCCGCGGTGGCAAGGCGCGCCTCGGGACTTGCGGGGTACATGTAGCGCAGGGCCGAGTACGCCTCCATCGCCTTTTCCCTGTCCTTGAGGTGGCGGTTGTATATTGAAGCTATCCTGTACTGGCTCTTCGCCGCGGCGGAGCTGCCGGGAAAATCGCTTATAACCCTGTTGTACCCCTCGATGGCCTCCTGATAGCGCCCCTCGCTCAGGGACATTTCAGCCGCCTCGAACGACGGCTCCGCCCGGTATGAGGAACATCCGGAGAGCAGCAGGTGCAGCGCGAGGAGCACGGCGAAGGCGGCCGCCGCGCAAGGGCCGGCGGCCTTTTTTATTTGAGATGAAAGCGGCAATTTCTTTCTTCCGGCCCGGAGGTCTTTCCCTGCAAGAACGGAGGCTGCGGCAGGGACGTCCCGGGGCCCACTTTTCACGCCCGCCACGCCTGTAACGGACGGCTCCCCTTGCCCGGCATTACTCCCTTACGGGCAGGGCGTCCTTGTCCTCGTCTTCCTTCTCGGCGATGGAGGCGATGCCCGTTATCTGCTCGTCCGGGGCTATGTCCATGAGCTTTACGCCCTGCGTGCTGCGGCCTATGACGGCAACGCCGCTCATCGCTATCCTTATGATCTTCCCGGCGCTGGTCGATATCATCAGCTCGTCGGAGTCCGTGACCTTCACTATGCCTACGACGGGGCCGTTCTTCTCGGTTATCTTCAGGTTGATGATGCCGCTGCCGCCCCTGTTCTGCCCGCGGTACTCGTCGAAGTCGGTGCGCTTGCCGTACCCGCGCTCCGTTACGGTGAGCACCGTGGCCTCAGGCTCCACTATCTCCATGGAGACGACCTCGTCGCCCTTGGCGAGCTTTATGGCGCGCACGCCCCTTGCGGTACGGCCCATCTCGCGCACGTCCCCCTCGCCGAACCTTATCGCCTTGCCGAGGTGGGTGCCGACGAATATGTCGCGCGTGCCGTCGGTAAGGCGCGCCGATATGAGGCCGTCCCCCTCGTCGAGGTTTATCGCGATGAGGCCGCCGGAGCGGATGTGCGAGAAGCTCATCAGGTCGGACTTCTTTATGATGCCGTGCGCCGTGGCCATCACGATGTAGTTGCCCTCGACGAACTCCTTTACCGGGAGGAAGGCCGTTATCTTCTCGCCCTGCTCGACGTTCAGGATGTTGACTATCGCCTTGCCCCTTGCCGCCCTTCCGGCCTGCGGGATGTCGTAGACCTTGAGCGAGTACGCCTTGCCGCGGTCGGTGAAAAAGAGTATGTAGCTGTGGGTGGAGGCGATGAAGAGGTTAGAGACGAAGTCCTCCTCCTTGGTCGTCATGCCGGTCTTGCCCTTGCCCCCGCGCCTTTGAATCTTGAAGAGGCTCGTGGGGTTCCTCTTTATGTAGCCGCCGCTGGTGATGGTCACGACCATGTCCTCTCTGGCGATGATGTCCTCGAGCGTTATCTCACCGGCCTCCTCGACTATCATGGTCCGGCGCTCGTCCCCGTACCTGTCGCGTATCTCGGCAAGCTCGCCTACTATCACCTCCATCAGGAGCTTCTCGCTGCCGAGTATCTCCTCGAGCGACTTTATAAGCGCGAGCACCTCCTTGTACTCATTGATTATCTTGTCCCTCTCGAGAGCGGTAAGCCTCTGGAGCCTCATCTCGAGTATGGCCTGTGACTGCGCCTCGCTCAGCTCGAAGTCCTTTACGAGCCCCGCCTTCGCCTCCTGCGGGCTCTTGGACGCCCTTATGAGCTTTATGACGGCGTCGAGGTTGTCTATGGCGATCTTCAGCCCCTCCAAGATGTGGGCCCTCTCGCGGGCCTTCTTGAGGGCGAATATGGTCCTGCGCGTTACGACCTCTTTCCTGAACCTGACGAACTCGGCGAGAAGGCCGGAGAGCGGGAGCACCTTCGGCTGGCCATCGACTATGGCGAGGTTGATGATGCCGAAAGATGTCTTCATCTGCGTGTGCATGTAGAGGTTGTTCAGTATCACCTCGGCGACCTCGTCCCTCTTCAGGTCCACCACGACCCTCATGCCCTCGCGGTCGGACTCGTCCCTGACGTCCGAGATGCCCTCTATCTTCTTGTCCCTGACGAGCCTGGCGATGCTCTCGATGAGCTTCGACTTGTTGACCATGTAGGGTATCTCGGTTATGACGATGGACTGGCGGTTCGTCCTCGGGTTCTTCTCTATCGACGCCCTGGCCCGGAGCTGAATGACGCCCCTGCCGGTCTTGTACGCGTCCAGGATGCCCTTCCTGCCGTTTATGAAGCCGCCCGTGGGAAAATCAGGGCCGGGTATGTGCTGCATCAGGGCCCTTATGTCCGCGTCAGGCTCCTCTATGATGTGTATTATGGCGTTGATGACCTCGGTGAGGTTGTGCGGGGGCATGTTCGTGGCCATGCCAACGGCGATGCCGGAAGAGCCGTTGACGAGCAGGTTCGGGAAGGCCGCAGGGAGGACTACAGGCTCGTCGAGAGACTCGTCGTAGTTCGGGGAGAAGTCCACCGTCTCCTTGCCGATATCCCCGAGAAGCTCGCTCGCAAGGCGCGCCATCCTTACTTCCGTGTACCTCATGGCGGCCGGGGGGTCGCCGTCTATGGAGCCGAAGTTCCCCTGTCCGTCGATGAGCGGGTAATGGAGGGAGAAGGGCTGGACCATCCTCGTGATGGCGTCGTAGACGGCCGTGTCCCCGTGCGGGTGGTACTTACCTATGACGTCTCCGACCACGCGCGCGGACTTCTTGTACGGCTTGTTCCACTCGACCCCCATCTCGTGCATGGCGAACAGTATCCTTCGATGTACCGGCTTAAGACCGTCCCTGACGTCCGGCAGGGCGCGACCTACGATGACCGACATCGCGTAGTCGAGATAGGATTTTTTCATCTCGTCTTCTATGTAAACCGGTATCTGTTCCTGTGCCATCTTCCCTCTCTTCTCCTTCCCCTACGGGGTTTTCAGCTCAAGCGGCGCACCAGGGGCGCGACCCGCAAAAAAACCGGACAATGGAAAAATATATGTATCATTATAAAAATAATATTTTATAATATGAAGGTTTGAGGGCCGTTGTCAAGGGTATAAAGTTTTCCGGATTTAGGTTTGGACAAACGCTTCAGATTTTGTTAATCTTTAATATTTGAATTTCCTCTGTTTTTGCGCCCCACGTCGGTGAGGGCGCTTTTCTGTCGATTTTACACTGACTTACGAGATTTCTTCAGGCCCATAGATAGACAATTCCTTGGAGGGGGTTTATGGCACGAAAGTCTGTATATTTTTTCGGGGGAGGCAAGGCGGAAGGCAAAGGCCACATGAAAGACCTGCTCGGTGGCAAGGGCGCGGGCCTTGCCGAGATGACGAACATCGGGCTGCCGGTCCCGCCGGGGTTCACGATCACGACCGAGGTATGCGACTACTTCTATAAGAACAACAAGAAATACCCGCAGGGCTTCGAGGCCGAGATAAAGAAGCACCTCTCGAACCTGGAAAAACTCGCCGGAAAGAGGCTCGGTGACCCGGATGACCCGCTTCTCGTCTCCGTAAGGTCGGGCGCGGCGCGCTCCATGCCGGGTATGATGGAGACGATACTCAACCTCGGGCTCAACGACAGGTCGGTCGAAGGGCTCGCGAAGAGGACGTCGAACAGGAGGTTCGCTCTCGACGCGTACCGCCGCTTTATCCTCATGTACGGCTCAACGGCGATGGGCGTGCCCCGCAAGAAGTTCGACGACGAGTTCGACGACATAAAGATACGGAGGACGCGCGTAAGGCTCAACGTCAGGAAGGGCACCGTGCTCGACACCGACGTCAACGAGGAGGAGTTGGAGGAGCTTATCCCGAGGCTCAAGGAGGTCTACAGGGATGCCACGGGCAAGGACTTCCCGCAGGACCCGCATGAGCAGCTCTGGGGCGCGATAGGCGCGGTCATCGGCTCGTGGATGGCGGAGAAGGCCGTCAAGTACAGGAAGGTCGAGAAGATAAACGGCCTGCTGGGCACAGCCGTGAATATCGTGCAGATGGTCTTCGGCAACATGGGCGACAACTCCGGCACCGGCGTCTGCTTCACACGCGACCCGAACTCCGGGGAGGACGTCTTCTACGGGGACCTGCTGATGAACGCGCAGGGCGAGGACGTGGTAGCCGGCATACGCACCCCGCTTCACCTCATAGACCTCAAGCACCTGATGCCGGAGATATACCGGCAGCTCACGCAGGTGAGGACGACCCTTGAGAAGCACTACAAGGACATGCAGGACATAGAGTTCACCATAGAGGACGGCAAGCTCTACATCCTTCAGTGCAGGACGGGCAAGAGAAGCCCGCTTGCGGCCTTCAATATGGCCGTGGACATGGTGCGCGAGAAGCTCATCGACAGGAAAGAGGCCCTGCTGCGCATCTCGGACAAGGAGATAGAGGGGCTCTTCTACCCCGTCATAGACCCGGCCATACCGGCCGAGGAGCTGAGGGCGAACCTCTTCGCGACCGGCATCGCGGCCGTACCGGGCGCGGCGTCCGGCAAGATAGTCTTCACCGCCAGGGAGGCGGAGGACTGGACCGCCGACGGCAAGAACGTGATACTCGTCAGGAGGGAGACGAGCCCCGAGGACGTCGGCGGCATGCACGCCGCAAGGGGCATACTCACCGCCACGGGCGGCAAGACCTCTCACGCCGCTGTCGTGGCCCGCGGATGGGGCAAGTGCTGCGTGGTGGGCTGCGAGGACCTCTCCATAGACGAAGAGGAGAAGACCGTAACGGTCGGCAACACCAGCCTGAAAGAGGGGGATCAGGTAACGCTAAACGGCTCCACCGGCGAGGTCTTCAAGACCTCCCTGCCGCTCAATAAGCCCCAGCTTCCCAAGGCGTACGACACGATAATGAAGTGGGCCGACGAGGTGCGCACCCTGAGCGTGCGCACCAACGTGGACACCCCTTATGACGCGGAGAACGCGATACGGCTCGGGGCCGAGGGCATCGGGCTGTGCAGGACGGAGCACATGTTCTTCGACACGGACGTCAGGAGGATCGCCATCCAGCACATGATACTCGCCGAGGACGCGGGCACGAGGAAGACGGCGCTCGCGGAGCTGCTGCCCTTCCAGAGGAAGGACTTCATCGGCATATTCCGCGCCATGGCCGGAAAGCCCGTCACCATAAGGCTCATAGACCCGCCCCTTCACGAGTTCGTCCCCCACACCGAGGAAGAGCAGAAGCACCTTGCGCAGAAGCTCGGCCTCGCCTTCCATCAGGTAAAGCGCAGGATAGACAAGCTGCACGAGGCCAACCCGATGCTCGGCCACAGGGGGAGCCGCCTTTGCATAACCTACCCCGACATACTCGAGATGCAGGTACGCGCTATAATGGAGGCGGCCTGCGACTGCAAGAAAAAGAAGATCCGGGTACTTCCCGAGATAATGCTCCCCCTCATCATAGATGCAAGGGAACTCGAGATACTCGCCGAAAGGGCGCGCGGGGTGGCCGGCAAGGTGATGGAGGAGCAGGGGGTCAAGGTGAAGTACCTCATAGGCACGATGATAGAGGTGCCGAGGGCCGCGCTCCTGGCCGACCAGATAGCCGAGGTGGCGGAGTTCTTCTCCTTCGGCACCAACGACCTTACGCAGATGACGCTCGGCATGTCGAGGGACGATGCCGGGAGGTTCCTGCCCGACTACGTGGACGAGAAGAAGACCGGGATACTGCCGAACGACCCGTTCCAGTCGCTCGACAGGGAGGGCGTGGGCCTGCTCATCAAGACCGCCATCGAGAAGGGGCGCAAGACGAAGCCCGACCTCAAGATCGGCATATGCGGAGAGCACGGCGGCGACCCGTCGAGCGTCGAGTTCTGCCACCTCAACGGCTTCGACTACGTCTCCTGCTCGCCTTTCAGGGTGCCGATAGCGAGGCTGTCGGCCGCGCACGCCGCCCTCAGGTTCCCCAAGAAGGAAAAATAGCCCCCCCCGGGATGCGCGTATGACATAGACTCCCCTCTCCCTTGCTCACGAAGGGAGAGGGGAGTCTTCGATTTCGCCCGGTCCGGGGGCCGGGCCCGGAGGGTCCTGGAAGAAAAAAGCTATAAAAAACCGGCTTTTCAGGAAAAGGCCGCTGGCGCGGGACAACGCAACATATAGTGTTTTGGCTCCCGCCTTCATACCTCTTATTGTATTTTTTGCTTTACAAACTTTTTAAACTCTGTTAGTTTGTCGCCAATAAGCCCACCCCAAAAAAGGAAACCCCCATTGAAGATCAAGAAGATTACAATCCATGGGTTCAAATCGTTCGTCGACAAGGTAACGCTCAACCTCTCCTCCGGCACGTCCGGGATAATCGGGCCCAACGGCTGCGGCAAGAGCAACATCGTCGACGCCATACGCTGGGTGCTCGGCGAGCAGAACGCCCGCCACCTGAGGGGCAAGCTCATGGAGGACATAATATTCAACGGCAGCGAGGCGCGCAAGCCGCTCGGCATGGCCGAGGTGGTGCTCACCTTCTCGAACGACGACGGGCAGGCCGGCCCCCGGTTCGCGAGCTACACCGAGATAGAGATATCGAGGCGGCTGTACCGCTCGGGCGAGAGCGAGTACTACCTGAACAAGGTACAATGCAGGCTGCGCGACATCGTTGACCTCTTTACCGACACGGGCATCGGCACCAGGGCGTACTCCATCATAGAGCAGGGGCAGGTGGGCTGGCTGATCAACGCCAGGCCGGAGGAGCGCCGGGTCATCTTCGAGGAGGCCGCGGGCATAAACAAGTACAAGCACAAGAAGGAGACGGCGCTTCGCCGGCTCGCGGCGACAAAGGACAACCTGACGAGGGTAAGCGACATAATAAGCGAGGTAAAGAGGCAGCTCAACTCGCTCAACCGTCAGGCGAAGAAGGCGGAGAGGTACAAGGGCTTCAAGAGCGAGCTCCGCTCCATCGACCTGTACCTGTCTTCCATCGAGTACGGAAGGCTCAAGGACTCTCTGGCCGGGGCGCGCCGCAGGCTCGAGGGCATAAGGGACGAGGAGCTCGCCTTCCAGACGGCGGCCACTGGCAAGGAGACGCTGCTCGAGGAGATAAAGACCGAGTTCCTCAACGCGGAGAACGAGTACAAGGAGATAAGGGAGCGTGTCTTCCGGATCGAGAAGACCATACAGGAGCAGGAGCAGGCCGCCACCCTCTCGCGCGTAAGGGTGGACGAGCTCAAGAGGAACGACGAGCGGCTCAAGGCCGAGATAGAGGACCTGAAGGCAGGGAACTCCGCTGCGGCCGGGGAGATAGAGGCTCTCGGGGCGTCGATAGACGAGGTCTCCTCGTTCATCGAGCAGGATTCCGGAAGACTGGCACAGAACACCGCCCTGCTCGAGGCCGCGGTAGGCGAGCTTCGGGCGAAGGAAGAGGAGCTCCGGGCCGAGAGGGCGGAGTCTCTGCGGACCTCCACCCGCGTCTCGGACATAAGGCACTCCATCCAGTCGCAGATAAAGGACGAGGAGAACCTCCGGGTGCGCGAGGCGAAGGCCGCGACGGAGAAGAAGGAGGCGGCCGCGGCCATAGCGCAGAGGCAGGAGCCGATGCGCCTGCTCGGCGAAAAGCTCGCGGGGGCCGAGGGCAGGAGGCAGGCCGCGCAAGAGGAGCTCGGCGAGATACGTTCGCGCCTCGAGGCCCTCGATGGAGACAGGAGCAGGACCGCGGAGGGGCTCAAGAAGGCAAAGGACGAGCACGCGAGGGCCGCTGCGCGCCTCTCTACGCTCGAGGAGATGGAGAAGAACTACGAGAGCCTCAACGGCGGGGCGCGGTCGATAATGCTCATGGAGGGCAAGGGCGGCATCTACGGCCTTATAGCCGATGTCATTGAAACGAACGCCGGTTATGAAAAGGCCGTAGAGGCTGTCCTGGGTGACAGGCTCCAGTACGTCGTCGTCGAGAGCCACAAGGACGGCATGGAGGCCATCGAGTACCTCAAGCAGAACAGCGCCGGAAGGGGCAGCTTCGTCCCCGTAAGGGAGGCCCGCGCCGCCAGCCCCGTGCCCGTGCAGGCGGGCGGGTTCGGCTACTCCGGGGCCAGGGAGCTATTGAGCGAGGTCAAGGTCAAGGAGGGCTACAGCGGCATAATAAACTACCTGCTCGGGGAGGTGCTGCTGGTCGAAGACCTCGAGAGCGGTCTCGAGCTATGGCGGGCCGGCGCCTTCAAGACGCTGGTTACGCGCGACGGCGAGGTCATAGACCCGCAGGGCACGATAACCGGGGGCACGGCCAACGGCAAGGAGGCCGGCATACTCCAGAGAAGGGGCGAGATAAAGGCCATAAGGGAGCTCGCGTCAAGGCTCGAGGCCGAGGCCGCTGCCATCGAGGAGAGGCTCGCTGCCATCGAGCTCGACTCCGCCGCGACGGAGAAGCTCCTCGAGGAGAAGAGGGAGGCGCTTCACGCCCTGGACATCGAGAGGGTCAACATAGAGAGCGAGCTCAAGAGGCTCACCGAGGAGACCGGCAGGCTGCGCTCCGTAGAGGAGCAGGCCTCATCCGAGATAGCCGAGACGGGCCGGCGGCTGGCGGGGATATCCGTAACGAAGGCGGAGCTTGTGCGCGAGCGCGAGGAGCTCGAGCAGGGGATGGCCGAGAGGGAGCACAGGACGGCGGAGCTCGCCTCCGCGATAACCGGCCTTGCCTCGAAGAAAGAGGCCCTGCAGGACGTGGTGACCGAGATACGCATAAAGCTCGCCCGGGCAAAGGAGCGGTTCGAGGCCCTTAAGAGGCAGGTCGCGGAAAAGACATCGCTCATGGAGGCTACCGAAAGGAAGATATCGGCCCGGCTCGAGGAGATAGAGAGGGGAAGCGCGGAGGCCGGACAGAGGCAGCGCGATACGGAAGAGATAAAGGCGAAGCTCGAAGGCCTGCTCGGGGATGTGGAGGAGATAAAGTGCGAGGAGGTCTCGAAGACGGAGCTTCTCGAATCCCTGAACACGAGGATACACGGTGTAGAGGGGGAGCTCAAGGAGATAAAGACGAAGTACTCCGAGCTTCAGGACCTGAAGGGCGAGCTCTCCGTGGAGACGAAGGAGATGGAGCTTGCCGTGGGCAACCTCCGGGAGAAGATCGCCGAGAGGTACGGCACGGATATCGATTCGTTCAGGCCGGAGGAGGCCGGGATAATAAAAGAAGGCGAGCAGGCGGGGCCGCCGGACATGGAGGCGCTCGACGCGAAGAGGACGGAGTTGCGCACAAGGATAGCGGACCTCGGAGAGGTAAGCCTCTCGGCGCTCGAAGAGTTCGCCGAGCTCGAGGGCAGGCACGCGTTCCTCCTCGACCAGCAGGCCGACCTGACGGAGTCCTGCGACAGCCTGCACGCCGCCATAAACCGCATAAACCGGACGACGCGAGAGAAGTTCAAGAAGGCGTTCGAGGAGATAAACGAACAGTTCAAGCTGAACTTCCCCAAGTTCTTCAACGGGGGCAAGGCGGAGCTGAGGCTTACGGAGGACTCCGACGTGCTCGAGGCGGGGGTGGAGATAGTGGCGCAGCCTCCGGGCAAGAGGCTCCAGAACATCACCCTGCTCTCCGGCGGAGAGAAGGCGCTGACGGCCACCTCCCTCATCTTCTCCATCTTCCTCATCAAACCGAGCCCGTTCTGCCTGCTCGACGAGGTCGACGCTCCGCTCGATGACGCGAACATCGACAGGTTCAACCAGTTCGTAAGGGACATGTCCCGGATGAGCCAGTTCATCCTTATCACTCACAACAAAAAGACGATGGAGATGGCGGACTCGCTCTACGGCATCACCATGGAAGAGCCCGGCGTATCGAAGGTCATATCCGTGGAGTTTTAAAAAAGAATCGCTGCCTTCTTTTTCGTCCCCGGATAATCCGGGGACGAACCATTCAGAGGTTATCCCGATGTTCAACGCCATACTCAAGGATCTTACTGCAAAGGCGGGCGCAAACGGGGCCATCATGCTCGACCACGACGGCGAGCTCGTGGCCTCGTACTCCGGCTCTACCGACCTCGACATGGACCTTATCGGCGCGCACCACGGCATCATACTCAACATCATACGCGACGCCTCCACACGGAGCGCCTTCAAGGACGTCCAGAGCGTCTCCATATCCACAGGAAAGACCCGTCTGGCCATATCCACCCTGAAGGACGGCTACTACCTCGTGCTCGCCACGGGCAAGGCCCTGCCGGTGGGCAAGGCCCTCTTCGAATCGAAAAAAGCGGTAAGAAGGCTCGAAGCGGAGATGGGGTAGCAGAGCAGAGCCGCCCGCACTGCATAAGCCGGTTATTTTCGGGGGCCTCACCGGAGACCATACGTTAGAGTGCCGCCTGGCAGGGCCTCCCCGCACGGGACCCGCTTCCCTGCGGTCCGGTACTTTGAGACATAAAAAAAAGGCTTTCAGACCCTTCGGTCTAAAAGCCTTTCAACATTTTCCAATAACCACCCCGGCCCATGTCGCCCCGCTATTCCCCTCTTACTCCCATTTACCCCCCTACTCCCCTTGCCTCCATTGTGCCCCTTGCCCCCCTTGCCCCCCTTGCCCCATTTACCTCATCTGCACCCCCGGCCCCAGCCCCATTTAGTGGGTCCAGTCCTCTATCCACTCCCTCTTCTGAGCGTCCGACCACGTCCTCCAGTCGCCGCGCCGGCGCGCCTTCGTAACGGCGTCCTCTATCTCTTTTTTCGTGAAGTCCTTGTAGACGATGAGTATCTGCTCAGGGCCTATGATATCCGGGCTGTGCAGCTTAGAGACGTTATACCTGTACAGGAGCGGCCACATCCACGGGTTGCCGAAGACCTCCTTGTCGGAGGCTATCTTCCAGAGACTATCGCCCTTCTTGACGATGTAGAAGCTCAGGACGTCTTCCACGCTCATGAGCCTCACGACATCTTCGGCGTTCACCTCGCCGTTCTTGAGCCTCGCGAGTATCTTCGACTTGAGCCCGGCGAACTCCTTCTGCAGGCCCACGAGGTCTTTGTCTTCGCCTGTGCCGGCCCTGTACGCCTCGGCCTTCTTCGAGACCCTCGCTATCTCGAGCTCAAGCTCGCGCCTTGCCATGCTCTCCTTCTTTAACTTGTCCTGGGCCTCCTTGAGCGCCTTCTTAAGCTCCTCTAAAGCCTCCTGCCTGGAGCTTGCCTCGGCGCTGGTCTCGCGGAGCTTGGCCTCGAGTATCTTCGTCGACTCGGCGTCCTCGGCCAGCTTGCTATGCGCCTCTGAGAGCGACTGCTCGAGAGATGCGATGGCCTTGCCGCCCGCGTCGGTGGCACCGCCAACGTCCGTGAGCCGGGCCTCGAGCACCTTGCGGGCCTCTATCTCGCCGGCAAGACGTGCCTCGAGTTCTTCCTTGGCGAGCGTTATCCTCGCTATGACCTCCTCGCCGGCCTTTCTGGCCTGCTCGGTCTCGGCGAGCTTCGACTCCAGCGTCTTTCTAAGCTCTATCTCGCGCGTAAGCTTATCACGTGTCTCCTGAAGGGCGGTCATCCCTTCGCTGAGGGCCTGCTCTCCGGCCTTCCGGGCCGTCGTCGCGTCGAGGAGCCTGGCCTCGAGCAGCTTTTTGGAATCCTCTGCCTTCTTGAGCTGCTCCTCTATCTGCTGGCTCTCGAGCCGGAGACCGGCTATGGCCTCGGCGTCCCCGCCGGCGGCCTCGTACTCCTTGAGCTTCGCGGAGAGCTCTTCGTTGCGGGTATGCAGCTCGTCTACCATGAAGCGCGACGCCTCGGCCGAGGCGAGTGCCGCCTCGCCCTGCTGGATACGGGTCTCGAGCTCGTAGTTCCTCTTGTTGAGCTGATCGAATATGGCCTGATTGGCCTGGTTCCTGGCGAGCGTTACCTCGGCCTCCTTGAGCTTGGAGGCCAGGTCCTTGTTCTGCGCGAGGAAGGCATCCGCCTGCACCTTGGCGGCCTCGGACTGCGCGAGCGCCAGCCGGGCCTCCTGCAGGCTCACCTCGAGGGCGCTGTTGCGCTCGATGAGCTTCTGCGCCACGTAGCTGGCGGCCTTGCCCTGGAGGTTTACAAGCCCGGCCTCCTTGAGCTTCTGCCCAAGCTCGGCGTTCTTCGATATAAGCTCCCTGGCGGTCTCATTGGCGGCCTCGGCCCTGGCGTACGCCTCGCGCGCCGCTTTGAGCTTGCCGCCGAGGTCTTCGTTCCGGGCGACAAGCTCGTCAGCCCTCTGGCGGAGCTTTTCGAGCTCGGCCCGGGCGTGCTCCTCGGAAGCCCTCTTGGACTCCTCGGCAGCGGCAAGGCCGGCCTCGAGATCGGCCACCTTCCTGGCGAGCTCCTCGGCCCTCTGCTCGCTCGCGCGGAGCGCATCGGCGTCCGCGAGCACCGCCGACTTCTCCTCAAGCTCCTTCTTGAGCGCGGCCTCCTGCTTCCGGGACGCCTTCAGCTCTGCCTGCAGCTCGGCGACCTTCTTCGCATTCTCCTGCGCGCGTGCCTTCAGCAGCGCCGCATCCTTATCGAGGCTGGCGGCCTCCTCGGCCTTCTTCGCCAGTTCCTGCGCCTCGAGGAGCTGGTTCTGAAGGTATGAGACCTTCATCCTCAGTTTCTCGGCCTCTCTCTCTTTCGCCTTTGCGGCCTCGATGTCGGGCAGTACGGCCGTCATATCTGCAAGCTCCTTCTTGAGCGCGGCCTCCTGCTCCCTGGATATCTTGAGCTGAGACCTGAGCGCCTCCAGCCTTCTGGCGTTCTCCTCGGCCTCGGACCTTATAAGCTCTTTCTCACGGTTTATTTTGGCTACTTCCGTCTCCATGGCCATTATGGCCTTGCGCCCTTCGGCGAGCTTCGCCCTCGCCTCATCCCTCGACCTCTCCAGCTCGGCCACCATGGCCGAGGCCTCGGCGGCCCGCTTATCCACGTCAGCGGCATTCGCGGAGACGGCGGCCTCATTTTCGAGGGGGACCTCCCTGACGACGTCTATGGAGGACTTCGCAACCACGAGAGACTCCTCCGCCTCTTTGAGGCGGGCCTCGAGGGCCGCCCTGGCCTCCCTTTCCTTAAGGAGCCTCCTTTCGGCCGCCTTGCGCGCATCCTCCTGCGCCTTGAGCGCCTCTTCTATCCTGAGCCTCGCCTCCTCGATCTTTGCGAGACGGGCCTTAAGCTGCGTATTCCGGGAGACGGCCTCCTCGGCACGCACCCTCGCAAGCTCGGCCTGCGTCCATGCGGCCTCGGCCTTCTTCCTCGCCTCCTCCTCTATCTTGAGGCGGGTCTCCACCTCGAACCTCTTCTTCGCCTCCTCGATCGCGAGAAGCTTCGCCTCGAGCTCGGATATCTCCCGCTTGGCCTTCGCCTCTACCTCGGCCCTTATCCTCTCACGCTCCGCGGCGATGTCCGGGTTCACGGGGGCGGCGGTGCCTTCCTGCTCCGCGACCCTGCGCTGCCTCTCTACGATAGCAAGCTGCCTCTGGAGCTTTTTCTTCTCCCTGAGTTCGTCTTTGAGTTTTTTTTCAAGGGAGGCGAGACGGGCGGCGTCCTCTCCGGCCTTTATCTTGGCGAGGTTCAGGTTTCTTTCGAGGGCGGCGGTGTTTGTGGTAGTTTCATGTATCTTGTCCTCAAGGCGAGCGTTCTGCTTGTCGCCGGCGATCCACGAAATGGCCATTGAGAACATAAGAAAAACGCCAAGGATAGCGCCTACTCCACCCATATGAAAGTACCCTCTCTATTGGAAAGTTTCCCGAATGTTGTTGAAAACCGATAAAATTATAACTTAAAAAACGGGTTTTTTCAAGATTTTTCAACCCGGGAGAACGCCCGGACGGAAGACAGGCATCCTGTGAATCCATCGTCTAAGACATTGTCTACGATAAAGATTAAAAAAAATATATTATTTTAATTAAAATTCCCTTTTGCTTAAAATCTTCCGTTTAAGGCACGCGCCCGGGACGCGTAAAAGCCGGCGCCGGGTCTTTCCGCTTGACTTTTCCCCCCTATTTCAGTATTCATATATGGGTTTTTATAAAAACACGCACCGGCAACCCTTTTCCGAAAGACCTTTTAACGTTTAATGACTTTTTTCTTGCCAGCCCTAAAAAAAAGACCGGCGGAAGAGACCTCCTCACGGTGCGCCGCCGGGTGCGCCGAATGACCGTCGGCGGGCTCAGGCTCGGGCGCACCCCGAGGACGGCGGGCGTCATAGTCGAAGGGCGTATTGCCGAGGCCGCCAGAAGGGCGGTTGCCGCAGGCGCGGACCTTCTGGAGCTGAGGGGCGATACCTTCAGGGACGCGGACGAGGGGCGCCTGACCGATGCGATTGAAAGGCTCAGGGCATTCGGCAGGCCGGTAATCCTGACCATCAGAAGCCGCAAAGAGGGCGGCAAGTACGCGATACCCGAGCGGAAAAGGGAGGCGCTGTTTACATCCCTCATGCCGCTGGCGGACGCCGTGGATATCGAGCTTGGCTCAAGCACGATACTTGAAAATGTGGTAAACTCTGCAAAACGCCACAAAAAAAAGGTTATCGTATCCTACCACAACTTTAAAACCACGCCCGGCGACAGGAGACTTCAGGAGATCGCAGCCAACGCAAGGGCTTCGGGTGGAGACATCGTCAAGATCGCGGCCTTTGCCAGAGGGCCCGAGGACCTTAAAAGGCTCGCGGGGATATTGACCGGCTCCACGGACATGATAGTCATAGCCATGGGCGGCCACGGCGCCGCTTCACGGGTCTTTTTCCCGTTTCTCGGCTCCCTTCTGACATACGGCGCGGTATCGGCATCTACCGCGCCGGGGCAGATGCCGCTCAAGGACCTCTGCAAGGAGATACGCAGATATCAGGTGCCCCGGGGGCCCGGGGGCCAGAAGGGGTAGAAGGGGTAGAGGGGGTAGAGGGGGCCGGAAGGGGCTGGAGGAGGTCTTGCCATGGCGCGCCGCACCCTGGGCCGCGAAAACAGACCAACGGCATGGCCGCATTGACCTTCAAGGTATTTGAGCATAGATCAGCAAACAAATAATTTTTTCGGGGAGGTAGACAGAGATGACTGTAAGGGTCGCTATCAACGGTTTCGGACGCATCGGGAGGAACATACTCCGGACTTCATACAAGAACGAGGAGATAGAGTTTGTAGCAATAAATGACATAACCGACGCCAAAACCCTCGCCCACCTCCTCAAATACGACTCGCTCTTCGGCGTGCTCGAAGCGGACGTCCAGGCCCGCGACGGCGCCATAGCCATAGACGGCAGGGAGATAAGGATTACCGCCGAGAGGGACCCTGCGAAGCTGCCGTGGAAGGAGCTCGGTGTAGACATAGTCCTCGAGTGCACCGGCCTTTTCACCCAGCGCGAGAAGGCCGAGGGGCACCTGACCGCCGGGGCGAAGAAGGTCGTCATATCCGCGCCGGCCAAGGGCGAGGACATAACCATCTGCATGGGCGTGAACCACCGGAACTACGACCCGGCGGCCCACAACGTCATATCGAACGCTTCGTGCACGACCAACTGCCTTGCACCGGTAGCCAAGGTGCTCAACGATGAGTTCGGCATCGTAAAGGGCCTTATGACCACGGTGCACGCATATACGAACGACCAGAAGATACTCGACCTGCCGCACAAGGACCTCCGAAGGGCGCGTGCCGCGGCGCTTTCCATGATACCGACATCGACCGGGGCCGCAAGGGCCGTCTCTCTCGTCCTTCCGGAGCTCAAGGGCAAGCTCGACGGCATGGCCGTAAGGGTGCCGGTGCCCACCGTCTCCATGGTGGACCTCGTGGCCGAGATATCGAAGCCCGCCACGGCCGTGGAGCTTAACGCGGCCTTCAAGGCCGCGGCCGAAGGGCCGCTCAAGGGCATACTGATGTACTGCGAGGCAGAGTGCGTCTCCGTGGACTTCAAGGGCAACCAGCACTCCTCCATCCTCGACGCGCCCTCGACGAAGGTCATGGGCGGCAACCTTGTAAAGATAATCTCATGGTACGACAACGAGTGGGGTTTCTCCTGCAGGATGAGGGACCTCGTGCTCATGATGGCCTCGAAGGGCCTGTAAAAATGCTGCCGCGCCGATGGAGGTAAGCCCTTGAACAAAGGACTGAAGTACATAGATGAGATCGACCTCAAAGGCAAAAAGGTGCTCATCCGGGTGGATTTCAACGTCCCGCTCGACGACAACGGCAACATCACCGACGACACCCGCATACGCAGCGTGCTGTCGACCATAAACTACGCACTTGACGAGAACGCCTGCGTGATTCTCGCCTCTCACCTGGGCAGGCCCAAGGGCAGGAAGGTCGCGGAGATGAGCCTCTCTCCGGTCGCCAAGAGGCTCGGCCGCCTGCTGGAAAAGGATATAAAGCTCGCCCCGGACTGCATCGGGCCCGAGGTAAGGAAGATGGTCGATTCCATGGAGCCCGGGGACGTGGTGATGCTCGAGAACCTGCGTTTCCACCCCGAGGAGGAGAAAAACGACGACGCATTCGGCAAAAAGCTCGCTGAGCTTGCCGACGTATTCATAAACGACGCCTTCGCCACTGCGCACAGGGCGCACGCCTCAAACGTCGCTGTCACCAGGTACGTAAAAGAGGCGGCCGCCGGTTTCCTCATGAAAAAGGAGCTCTCCTACTTTTCGATGGCCATGGAAAAGCCGACCCGTCCGCTCGTGGCGATCATCGGCGGCAAGAAGGTCTCCGACAAGGTCGGCGTGCTCTCGAGCCTGTGCAACAAGGTTGACAAGCTGATCATCGGCGGCGGCATGGCGCTGACCTTCTTCAAGGCGCTCGGCTACGAGGTCGGCAACTCGTTCTGCGAGGAAGAGGTGCTCGACCAGGCCCGCTCGGTCGTCGAGCTGGCGAAGAAGAAGAAGATAAAGCTATACATGCCGGTGGACTTCGTGGTGGCGGACAAGTTCAGCGCCTCGGCGGAGACCAAGGTCGTCACGTATCAGGAGATACCCAGGAACTGGATGGCGCTGGACATCGGCCCGGCCACGGTCACCCTCTTTTCCGAGGCCATACAGAACGCCAAGACCATAATCTGGAACGGCCCCATGGGGGTCTTCGAGATAGACTCCTTCAGCCGCGGCACCTTCGCCATGGTCACCAACGTCGCGAACACCTACGCCATGACGATAGTCGGCGGCGGGGACACCGACGTGGCCATCCACAGGGCCGGCGAGTACGCAAAGATGAGCTACATATCGACGGGCGGAGGCGCGTTCCTCGAGATACTCAAAGGCGAGGAGCTTCCGGGCATCGCGGCGCTCAGGCTCAAGAACAAGCAAAAGACGGCCGCCGTAAACTGACGATAAACACCCCGGGCCCGCGTACCCACAGGCTCCACAACCCTGTAAGCCGGAAGGAAGGCCTGCAAGATGATAAAGCCGCTTATCGCCGGAAACTGGAAGATGCACACGACGGTCAACGAGGGCGTGGACCTGGTACTGAAGCTCCGCGAGCACGTAAAGGGCGTGGATGCCGTGGACATCCTCCTCGCCCCGCCGTTCACCTCCCTGCACCACATCAGCCACATAATCGCCGACTGCCCGATAAACCTCTGCGCGCAGAACATGCACTGGGAGAGCCACGGGGCCTACACCGGAGAGGTCTCGGCGGATATGCTCACCTCCGTCGGCTGCAAGTACGTCATAATCGGGCACTCCGAGCGCAGGCAACTGTTCAGGGAGACAGACGATACCGTCAACAAAAAGGTCATCGCCGCATTGAAGGGCGGGCTCAAGCCGATAGTCTGCGTCGGGGAGACCCTAGATGAGAGGGACAGGGGCAAGACCATCCAGCGCGTCAAGCACCAGGTCAAGAACGCCCTCGACGGGCTTGCCGGAGGGGCGGTAAGGGACATAACCATCGCGTACGAGCCCATCTGGGCCATCGGCACCGGGCGCACCGCCACGCCGCAGGAGGCCGAAGAGGTGCATAACGCGCTGAGGGAACTTCTCTTCGAGCTCTTCAACATCGACCCGGTCAAAGAGGTGCGCATCATATACGGTGGCAGCGTCAAGCCCGACAACATAGACAGCCTCATGGCCCAGCCCAACATAGACGGCGCGCTCGTCGGCGGGGCGAGCCTCAAGGCCGAGGACTTCGCGAGGATAGTGAACTTCCAGCCCCTTTAAGACCGGTCCAAGGCGCTGCGGCCGCCCCCGGACCGGACCGTCCCGAGATCAAAGGCCCGGCACAGGCTCCGGCCCCGCGGACGCCCTTCCCCGAAAGACCCGACCGCATGCAGAAGTTTCTTGCATTTTCCCGGTAAAAAAGTAAAATAACAGATTGAGCTTCATAATTTAGTTGCCAAAGACATCAAAAACTGGTAAAAAGTCTTTTTGCGCCCGGTTGGCGCGCCCCCGGGCCCTTACGGACCCGGGAGAGTTTTTTTCAGGATCAATCAATGCTTACAGTAGCTACCGTCATTCACATAATCGCGAGCATCGTCATCATAATAGCGGTGCTCCTTCAGGTCGGCAAGGGCGCTTCCATAGGCTCTACCTTCGGCGGCGCGGGGAGCCAGACGCTCTTCGGCAGCGCCGGGCCCGCCACCCTTCTGGCGAAGGTAACCTACATCGGCGTGGCCATCTTCATGGCCACCTCGCTCTTTCTGACCTACACGTCGAGCAAGCGCAAGAGCATGTCCATAATGAGCGACGCGCCTGTCATGACCGCGCCGGCACAGAAGGAGAAGGCGCCCGAGCCGCTCAAGCCCGCCCCGGCGGTGCCCATAGCCCCGGAAAAGGCGGCCCCGGCCGCGCCAACGAAAGCAGCGCCCGCAAAGTAGGGCCGCCACCGCACCCGGCGCTTGACTTGCCAGAGCGGGTCGTGTTAAATTTAATCGTTAAATGCCGCTTTGCGCGGCATTTTTTAGTAAAAAAGAGGTTTGCACCGTCGCACAACGCCGAAGTGGTGGAACTGGTAGACACGCTATCTTGAGGGGGTAGTGGGGAGACCCGTGGGGGTTCGAGTCCCCCCTTCGGCACCAAAAAATCAGAGGGTCGGCCCGCAGGGGCCGGCCCTTTTATTTTTGCGTGGTGCGGGGGCTTGAACAACGGCCCCGCGCCGAGCGGGCGCGAGGAGGAGGCCGCAGGAAGCGGCCGGAAGCGGGGACGGTAGGACTCGGAGCGAGTAAGACAGGATGTCGCACGAGCGCAGAGCGAGTCCCCCCGCAGTTACCGGTTGCCATCATACCTCCCCTCCCTTGATGGGAGGGGATTGAGGGAGGGTGAGAGGTTGACTTCACCTCCACCCTCCCCCATCAAGGAGGGGGGTGCTTTAAAAGAGAGATTGCCGCGGCGAGTCCGGACCCTCGCAATGGCAACCCTGTCTGTCATTCTGAACGCAGTGAAGAATCTCTGGGCCGCCGGAACCCTTCGGTCGCCTGGAAATTCTCCGGTCGCTTCGCTCCCTCAGGGTGACAATCATAAATCCCCCTCGTCCCACTTTGGGAAAAGGGGGGATAAAAGGCCGGGGAAGGTGCGAGAAGAAGCCTTCTCCCCTCTTCTCGCGGCCCCGTCCGCGGGCCAGAAACAAAAAAGAGGCTTTTCAGCCTCTTTTTTGTCACTGCTCAAACCTTGACACTGGTACGGAGAAGTCTCCGGGCTTTCGTTCCGGACCGCTGCGGGAGCTCGATTACAGCATCCCGATTATGAACACGGCCAGGACTATTACGCTAAACGTACCGACCGCGACCAGAAACTCCTCGTTGAGCAGCTTTTTATCCTTATCGTGCCAATCGGCGATGTTCCAGTTCAGGTTCGTCATAATCCACCTCCGGCCAAACGGCCACCTTAACATTCAAAACCGATATCGGTACACCAAATCTCTACTATAATTATACTCCTTTTTCCATTTTTTGAAAAGGGGTAGAAGATGCGGCGGCCGGAATAAAAAAGGGGCGGGTCTTTCAGGGGGAGGTACGGGGGCCGGGGCGTTGGGACGGCTGGGGGGGACTCAGGAACCGATGTGGTGGAGGGCCTTTTTCGCCACCACCTCCGAGAAGCGCACGCTGTCGGCGATGCCGATGCCGTGATAGGCGCTCCCGGCCAGATAAAGCCCGGGGTATCTGGCGAGCTTCTCCTCGATGGAGGCTATCCTCTCGTCGTGGCCGATGGTGTACTGGGGCATGGAGTTCTTCCACTTGAAGACCCGCGTGAGCACCGGCTGTGCGTCTATGCCCATTATGTCCTTGAGCTCGGCCCTGACCATCTTCACCATCTCGGCGTCGCTCCTGTCCACAAGCTCCATGTTCTTGGAGCCTCCGACGAAGCACCTTATCAGCACGGAGTCCTCAGGGGCGCGCCCGCTGAACTTAACGGAGGTCCAAGTGGCGGCCATTATCTTCCTATTCTCCGTCTTGGGTACGACGAAGCCGAAGCCGTTCAACGGGTGCTTTATGTCCTTCTTCCTGAAGGCGATGGAGACGGTGGCCGTGGAGACGTAGGGGATGGTGGCCAGCCTGTCCGACACCCACGGGTCCACCCCCTTTAAAAGCTTGGAGGCGGCGTAAGCCGGGGCCGCTATTATGACCGCGTCGGCCTTTATCGAAGGCCCACCGGAGACGCCCACCTCGTAGGCGGCGCCCTTCTGCCTGACCTCGGTTACGGCCACACCCGTCCTTATCTCCGTATGCCCGGAGGCGCGGAGCTTCTCCAGCAGGGTCTCTATCATCTCGGAGAGCCCCTCGGAGAGGGTTATGAACATGGTGAGCTTTTTTTGCCCCGCGCCGGGGGCGGGCCGGTGCGTCTTTTTCATCTTCGCCATCCGCTTGAGCATCCCGCGTATCAGGCTGCCGTGCTCCTCTTCGAGCTGGACGAACTTGGGGAAGCTCGACCTGATGGACATGGTCTCCGGGTCCCCGGCGTGCACTCCCGCCACGAGCGGCTCGGCTATCTTGTCGAGCGCCTCCTTGCCGAGCCTCCTCCTTACGAACTGGCCGAGGCTCTCGTCGCCTCCCCCCTTCTTCTTGGGGATGAACATCTCCATGCCCATCCTTATCTTGCCGGGAAGGCTTATGAGGCTGCTGAAGACCAGAGGGAGTATCTTCGTGGGTATCATGAGTATGACGCCCTCGGGGAGCTCGTGGAGGCGGCCCCCGGAGAGGACGAAGGTCTTGCGCATGGCATCGTTGGTGGGCAGCAGCCTGTGGCCGAGCCCGATCCTCTTGCACAGCTCCATGGCCCAGGGCTTCTCGGAGAGGAAGCAGTCGGGGCCGCCCTCTATGATAAAGCCGTCGACCTTCTCGGTCCTTATGTTACCGCCGGCACGGTCCTTGCGCTCGAGTATGAGGATCTCGAAGTCGTGGCCCCGCTTCTGGTGCTCGCGCAGGCTGTAGGCCGCAGAGAGTCCGGCTATGCCGCCCCCTATGATTACGACCCTCTTCACTGTCCCCTTTCACCGAGCTTTCTTATCAGCTCGGCCATAAGCTCCATGAGCTTCGGGTTGGTGTTGAGCGACGCGCTCCTGCGGAACTCGAGCCCGCTGCTCTCGGCGATGCCCTTGAATAGTATGTCTATGTCGTAGAGCGTCTCCACGTGGTCGGCGACGAAGCCCAGGGGCACCACGAGCACACCCTTCCTGCCCTCCTTGGCCGCGGCCTTTATGACCTCTTCGGTGCTCGGCCCGAGCCACTCCCTCGGCCCCGAGCCCTTGCTCTGGTAGGCGACCTTGTAGTGGGGCGGGCACATCCTCTTTACGATCTCGTCGACCGTCTGGTTTACGAGCATCTCATAGGGGTCGCCCTCGAGCGAGACCCACGGGAGGCTGTGGCTGCTGAATATCACGAGCACGTCGTCCTTGTCCTCGAACTTTTCGAGCTCGGCGTTGACGTTGCCGATGACCGCCTCGATGAAGAGGTCGCTTATGTGCCAGTTCTTGGCTATGAAGACCGCGGGCGTGCCGCCTTCCGGCGACCTCTTCCACTGCTCTATGTCGGTCTCATAGCCGCCGGTGGCGACGCGCGAGGTGAACGGTGCCATTATGACGCCCACGGCCTCGTCTATGCCGTCGGCCTTCATCTTCGCAAGCGTATCCTTTATGAACGGGTGCCAGTAGCGCATGCCCACGTAGGCCTCGTACTCGAGCCCCTGCGAGGCGAGTATCTTCTTTATGGCCTCGGCCTGCGCCTGCGTTATATCGAGCAGCGGGGACTTGCCGCCTATGAGCCTGTACCTCTCGACCGCCTTCTGCACAAGCTCCGGGGAGGCCCCCCTGCCCTTCATTATGTTCTTTACGAAGGGCTCGACGCTCTCCAGAGAGTCCGCCCCTCCGAACGCGAGGAGTATAAAACCCTTTTTCTTCTTTCCGCTCATCGTACCCCCATTTTACAGAGACTTTTAAAAGCCTCCCCCGCGTTGGATGCGCGGGGGAGGCCCTTAAGGTTTGTGAATGTTATCGTCCGGGGAGCGCGGCCTTAGCCGCCCGCGCTGAACTCGTGCACCGCGTCGACGACCGCCCTGACGTGGTCCACGGGTGTGCCGAGGACTATGCCGTGGCCGAGATTGAAGATATGGCCGGGCCTTCCGCCCGCCATGTCTATTATCTCCTTGACCCGCTTCCTGATGTTCGCGACCGGCCCGAAGAGCACGACCGGGTCGAGGTTGCCCTGAATGGCGCGGTCGTAGCCTATGGTCTTCCACGCCTGGTCGAGCCTCACCCTCCAGTCAACGCCTATGACATCCCCTCCGCCCTGCTTTACGATGTCGAGGTAGGTGCCGGTGTTGGTGCCGAAGTTGATGACGGGCACGGTGCCGGAGACCGCGTCGATAACCTTTTGGGTGTACGGCAGCGCGAACTGAGTGAAGTCGTCCGGGCCGAGGCATCCGACCCAGCTGTCGAAGAGCTGCAGGACCTGCGCCCCGGCCTCAAGCTGCGCCTTCAGGTAGACTATTATGACGTCGGATATCTTCTCCATAAGGACCTTCCACGACTCCGGGTCCTCGTACATGAGCTTTTTGGTGTAGATGTAGTTCCTCGACCCCGAGCCCTCGATGATGTAGCTGGCAAGCGTGAATGGCGCCCCGGAAAACCCGATGAGCGGCACCTTGCCGTTGAGCTCGGACTTGACCATCCTTATGGCCTCGAGCAGGTACGGCACGTCCTGCTCGGGGGTGATGACCCTTATGGCGTCTATGTCCTTGCGTGTCCTTACGGGGTTGCTTATGACCGGGCCCTCGTTCTTGGCGAACTCGAGGTTTATGCCCATGCCTTCGAGCGGCAGGAGTATGTCGGCGAAGATGATGGCCGCGTCAAGCTCGAACGCCCTTATGGGCTGAAGCGTCACCTCGCAGGCAAGCTCAGGGGTCCTGCACATCTCGAGGAACGAGTGCTTCTCCCTTATCGCCATGTATTCCTTCATGTACCTGCCCGCCTGCCTCATAAGCCATACCGGCGTGTGCTCCACCGGCTCTTTGCGGCAGGCCCTCAAAAAAGTATCGTTCGACATAAAAGCTCTCCTTCCGGTCCATTATTGTTTTTAAAGCCAGCGCGGAGCGCCACGTAAAAATAACCCGCTTAACTTTTCGGCAAAAACTTCCGATAGTAAAATCACAAGACGCCGCCGGGCGGCCCGGCGGCGAAAAAAACGGCGTGCCGCAACAACCAAGCTTGTTATTATATTTATAACGACGGATTTTTTCAAGGTATTTCCGGCACCGGCCGCGCGGTGCCGCCAACACTTCACTTTTTTCAGGTTTTAAGCTATAATGTTTATGAATTTTTTCCTCCTCGAAAACACCTGTTCGACACTCATCCTGGAAAAAAATCACCGGCATCTCCGGCCCCCGCCGCCTTACGGGGGCACAGGGGCGCCCCACGTCCGCACGTGCACGGGCCTGTCCAGCCGGAGCGATAAAGCCGTAAGTCGGGCGCCCCACGCCCGCACGTGCACGGGCGGCCTCCTTGCCGGCAAACCTCCCGGGAAGGCCTGACCCATTCAGACCTTCGCGCGGCACATGGATGTACAGCCATTGAAGATGTGAGAAAAAGAAAGACCGCATTTTTCTTTTTCGTCCCTTAACGATACGGATGGACCATGCCAAAGAACAGACTCCTTGAAAGGGACTTCAAGCTGAAGTTCGGCCTGAAGCTCTGCCTGCTGACAATAGCGGGCATGGCCGCGGTAACCCTTCTCCTCTACTCCATGACCTCCAGGACGCTCGGCGGGACATACGCGGAGGCCATCTACACGTTGTACGACCTGAAGATACGCATATTCCCCCTGATATTCGCATCCTCGTACTCCATATTCATCCTCGCCGTGGTGACGGCCGCCATAGCGGCCATCTCCGTCCTGTTCTCCCACAAGATTGCGGGGCCGCTCTTCCGCGTTGAGAAGAACCTCGAGGTCATCGGCTCCGGAGACCTCACCGTGCAGACCCGGTTCAGGGGCAACGACCAGCTCGTGGCGCTCGCGGACGAGATAAACGAGATGTCGCGCTCCCTGAACCACACCGTAAGGAGCACCGGGGACGCGCTGGCCCTCATAGAAAAAGGAGAACGGACGCTCAGGGAGCTTCTCGAGGACGGCGGCATCGAGAGGCAGGAGGCGCTGGCTGCGGCGGCGGAGCTGAAGGCGGGCGTAGAGGAGTTCAAGCGGGCCCTCTCGACCATAAAAACGGACGAATAATAACGTGATAAAAAAGAGCTTCCCGATCATCCTTATCGCCGCGGCGGTGCTCATAGCGGGATATGTATACTCCCAGTGGACGAGCTACCACGACTTCGAGGGCAGGTGCCTGGAGTGCCACCTGACCGTGCCGGCCCCCGGAGAGCAGCCGCGCTCCTTCGTAAAGGACATAAGCGCCATGTGCTACGACTGCCACGGCGAGGAGAAGGACCTCTCCCACCCGGTGGAGGTATTCCCGTCGATGAAGATCCCGGCGGCCTTCCCGCTCGACTGGAGCGGCAAGGTCACGTGCGCCACCTGCCACCCCGTGCACAAGCAGGGGCACGGCCCCTTCCACCTGAGGTCGGGCTCCGGAGGGCAGGGCTTCTGCATGCGCTGCCACAACGACCTGGAGAACGAGCTGCACAAGGTATCCGTGGGCAGCGCGCACGTCGGCGCGGCCACGAACACCAGGTTCGTCCCGGGTGAGCTCGGGGCGGTGCTCGACGAGCTTTCGATAAAATGCCTCGCCTGCCATGACGCGATCTTCGCGAACGACAGCCTCGTGGAGAACTTCGCTCTCAGGAGCCAGGTCTTCCACAACAGCAACGAGATAGGGCTCAGCCACCCCATAGGCATGTCCTACTTCGAGACCAAGCGCAAGTTCTACGGGGCGTACAGGAGCGTAAGGGACCTGCCCAAGGAGATAAAGCTCTTCGGCGGCATCGTGGGCTGTGGCAGCTGCCACAACCCGTACTCAAAACAGCACAGCGAACTGGTCATGAACAACGACCAGAGCCAACTGTGCCTCGGCTGCCACGTGAAGTAAGACGCGAGGGGGGCCGGGCGGCGAGGGGGCCGGTAAGTGACTGGGGGCGGGGGCGGGGGCGGGGATTCAAGTTATTCTATTTTAATGCCGATTTAATAGCTATTTAATATCGGCATATTAATATAGGCCGGCATTGATTAGTCTCTCGAAGTATGATAGTTTATGAGGGCATATGGGCAGAGAAACCATCAGATACCGGAGACGGAAGTTCTTCATCAAAAGAGGTCTCCAGGGCCGCTTCGTCATCGGGTTCTCTTCGGCCGTGCTTATAGGCCTGCTCCTGAACATGCTCCTCGTCTATTTTTTAATTGACAGGGAACTGGCCTCGGAGTTATATACAATTCACCTCAAGATACGCACGACCTCGCAGATAGCCGTGCCTGTCTTATGGAAGCTTGCTGCGGTGACCGTGCCCTTCATACTGGCCGTCTCCGCGGTTGTCGGTTACTTTCTCACACGCCGTGTCGAAGGCTCGCTCGAGGAGGTCGGCCAGACCCTCAAAAAGACCGGGCACGGCGACTTCACGCAACGGTTAGGCGGGTCGGCTGGCACGGAGCTTTCCGGCACATTCAACTCCGCCGTCAAGTCTCTCGCCCGGAAGTTCGGGGCCCTCAAGACATCCGGGGCCCTGCTCGACGAGGGGCTCGACAGGCTCAACGGTGCCCTTGGCAGACCATCACCCTCAAAAAAAGAGATAGAGAGCGCCCTCGACAGAATCTCGGAGGCGCGCGAACGCATCGGGCGGGAATTGTCAGGGTTCAAGGTTTAATCATCCCCATCAAGGCAGGAAAAGGACTATGCAGCAGGTGAAACACACGATAAAAAAAGGCCTTTCCATAC
Source organism: Thermodesulfobacteriota bacterium (assembly GCA_046757705.1). Lineage (GTDB taxonomy): Bacteria > Desulfobacterota > GWC2-55-46 > GWC2-55-46 > GWC2-55-46 > JBHHYT01. The sequence continues at coordinate 6,711 of JBHHYT010000010.1, read as the reverse complement.
TGGCGCTCTGCGCACTCGGCGCCTTCTCCATCACAACCCTGGCCCAGGCCGGCGACTGGCCGATGTTCCTCAAGAACGAGGCCCACTCGTCATACGCGGAAAAGGCGCCGGCGCCTCCTTTGAGCCTCAAATGGAAGTTCGAGACCAACGGCCCCATCTACTCTTCCCCGGCAATATCGCAGGGCAGGCTCTACGTGGGCTCCTATGACGGCAGCCTCTATGCCGTTGACGTGGCCACGGGCAAAAAGCTCTGGAGCTTCCAGACGGGCGACGAGATACTCTCCACCCCGGCGGTGCACTCGGGGGCCGTCTACTTCGGCTCCAAAGACTCCTATGTATACGCGCTGGGCGCCGATGACGGCAAGCTGCTGTGGAAGTACAAGACCGGCGGCAGGGTACTGACCTCGCCGGTGGTGGCCGAGGACACCGTCTTCATCGCCTCCACGGACCTCTACCTCTACGCGCTCGACGCCACGACCGGGATGAGGAAGTGGCGCACGCAGATGCTCGACTACTACCCCTACAGCGGGGCCTACGCCTCTCCCGCTTACGCGGACGGGGCCGTATACTTCGTCGGGAAAAACGGCATAATATACTCCTCGAGCGCAAAGAGCGGCGGGAGGAACTGGAAGGTAAGGACTAACTCCAGCGTCTACACCTCGCCCGTGGTAAGCGACGGCATGTTATACATCGCCTCCAACAACAGGACGGTCTACGCCATAGACGTAAAGACAGGGAAGCTCGACTGGAGAAAGAACATGGGCGCGGACATGGTCGCCTACGCCTCTCCAGTGGTCGTGGGCCCGAGGCTGTACATAGCCTTCACGAACGGGCATATAAGGTCATTCAACAAGTCCAGCGGCGCGGAGCTGAGGGACTTCAATCTCAAATCGGAGATATACTCCACCCCTGTGGCCACCGGAGACGGCACCCTGTTCGTCGGGTGCGACAACGGCTACATCTACGCACTTGACACATGGACGGGCATAATCACGTGGAAGTACAAGACCGGCGCCGGCATACACTCCTCCCCCGCCGTTCTGGACAAGGCCCTGTATATCGGCTCAAGGGACGGCGCGGTCTACGCCTTCGAGGGCTGGTAGGGCCGCAGGCGGCGCCACGGGGCAAGCCGCCCTTTAGCAGGACATCAACATCGGAGAAGGTAATATCTATGTTCAGCAAATTGATAAAACAGATAAAGCCCCTGCTCCTGGCAGGCATCATAATCTCCGCGGCCACGGCGTCCGTGGCCGCGACGAAGGCGCCCGAGGCCCCCGCCCAGGTAAAGCCGCCTTACGATACGGAGGACGCGCTCCTGAGCATAATGAACCCGCACGAGCAGATAGACGATGAGGGCATGGTGCTGTGGAGGAGCTGTCTGGTATGCCACACGGAGGTGCCGGACCTGAAGAAAAAGAATACCATCAAGGACGTGAAGGTACGCTACAGCGACGAGAACTACAACAAGATATGCAGGAGCTGCCACACGGTCCGCAAGCACCCGGGGTCCGAGGGCATCAGCGCCACCATGGCCTCCATAGTGGCGCCGGACCACCTTGTGGTCCCGCCCAAAAAGATATATATGAACATCCGGCTTACGAAAAAAGAGATACCCATGATGATGCCCCTGGACCCTGAAACGGGCAAGATCATATGCTCCACGTGCCACAACCCCCACGAAAGGGGGCTCCTTCCCGGAAGGGCGGACTGGGGCGGGGACTATCTGGTGAGGCTGCGCTCCGCCGGCCTCGAGATGTGCCAGTACTGCCACAGGAAGTAGACCACCCCGGGGCCCGGCTCGAACCCCCGGGTTCGCCAGTAAACACTAACCAGAAGGCGGTTTCTTTGATGCGGAAAATTCGGCCCCTTCCAACAACATCCATGCCCGTGGGCCGCCAGGGCTTTGCGGACAGGCTCGCCTTCTTTGCCATGACGCTGCTCCTCGTCTTCGCCGCCGCGCTCTTTGCGGGATGCTCTTCGGGCGACGTGAAGCAGGACATCCATTCGCCGCAGACGCCCCTTATATGGCCTTCTCCGCCTGAGCCGGCGCGCATCTCATACTCCATGTCCATAGGGAAGCCCACGGACATAGGCGCCCACAAGGGCTTTTTCAGAAAGCTCGCGGACCTGGTGCTCGGCCCCAGCTCGGACGACATGATCAAGCCCTACGGCATCACCGTCGACTCCAGGGGCAGGGTAATAGTGGCCGATACCGCCTTCAAGAGGGTACACATATACGACATCAGGGACAAGAAGTACGACTACATAGAAGAGGCGGACGGAGAGCTGTTCGTGGCCCCCATCGCCGCCGCCGTGGACGCGAACGACAACATCTACGTCACCGATTCGGAGCGCGCGCGGGTCTTCGCGTTCGACCGCAGGGGCTCTTTCCTCTTCGCCATAGACGGCTTTAAAAGGCCCACGGGCGTGGCGGTAAACGCAAACACCGGACGCCTGTTCGTCTCGGACACCGGCAGGAACGTGGTCGAGGTATACGACCTCAAGGGCAACAAGGTCAAGACCATAGGCGGGAAGGGCTCGGGCAAGGCCGAGTTCAACTTACCGGTGGACCTGTTCGTGGACATAAACGGCGACCTCTACGTGGTCGACACCATGAACTACAGGATACAGATCTTCAACCGCGATGGCGAGTTCCTGACCATGTTCGGCCGCCACGGCGACGGCACCGGCGACTTCGGCAGGCCCAAGGGGGTCTCCGTGGACAGGGAGGGCAACATATACGTTGCGGACGCGCTCTTCGACACCGTACAGATATTCGACCGCAAGGGGAACTTCCTCCTGAACTTCGGCGCGCTCGGCAGGCAGGCCGGCTTTTTCTGGCTGCCCACCGGCATGTACATAGACGGGACCGACAAGATCTATGTCGCCGACTCGTACAACAAGAGGATTCAGATATTCGATTACCTCGGCAACGGGTAGAACGGCTCTTAAAAAATCAGGCATTGCGTGGCGTGGTTCCGCCGCAGGGGACGGTGATATGAGCATGAAAGAAAAAAAACCAGAGAAGGCATTTTCCCGGAAAAAAAGACTCCCCTATCGGGGCATCTCCGGCGTCCGTTTCTCCGGCCACCTGATAAAGGCCGCGGCCCTCGGCGCCCTCCTGCTTGCGGCATCCACCTCCTGGGCTACCGTAGCGGGGACCAAGCACAACTTCGGGAAACTCTCCACCGCCGACATAAAGTCCGCGGACAGCTCGGAGATATGCGTCTTCTGCCACACCCCGCACAACTCGAACCCGTCCGGGCCCGTCTGGAACAGGCAGGACACCGGCTCCACCTACGACGTGTACGCGAGCCAGACACTGGCGGCAACGCTCAGCCCTAACGCCCCGGTGCTCGGCCAGCCCACGGGCTCTTCAAAGCTCTGCCTCTCCTGCCATGACGGCACGATGGCCATAGGCTCGTTGCTCAATATGCCGGGCAAGGGCCTGGGCGGGACCCTGAACGTAACCGGCCCGGGTGTGACCTCCGGCAAGTTGACCTCGGCATCCACTTCTTACATAGGCACGGACTTGAGGGACGACCACCCCATCTCGTTCGAATACGTATTGTCCTCGCCTTCGAACCCGGAGATGGTGGTCGCCACGAGCATCCCGCCGCAGGTAAAGCTCGACAGCCTCGGCAAGGTGCAGTGCACGAGCTGCCACGACCCGCACGGAACCGCGTTCCCCAAGTTCATGGTCGAAAGCCTCGAGAACGGCGCTCTCTGCACCGCCTGCCACGACAAGAGGTACTGGTCGACGATGCCCTCGATACACAGCACCTCCACCGCCGTATGGAACGGCGCCGGAGAGAACCCGTGGAACGAGGACATGGGAGCGGCGGGCTTTACCGACGACACCGTGGCCATGCAGAGCTGCCTCGCGTGCCACAAGTCTCACAGCGGCGTTGCAGGAAAGCCTCTGCTCAAGGGCACGGACCCCGGCAGCGGGCTCGTGGTGGACGAGGAATGGACCTGCCTCAACTGCCATAACGGCAACGTGGCCTCAAAGGACATCGACGCCACGCTATCGAACTTCTACAAGCACGACCCGAAGGCCACCGCCGGGCTCCACGTGGCGAGCAGGGATATCGCCGGGAACCCGTCGAGGGAGACGGCGGCCAACCTCGGCACGTTCAGGCACGCGGAGTGCTCCGACTGCCACAACCCGCACGGGGCGAAGTCCGGCAACCACTCGATAGGCGGGGTGACCGGCAACATCATCGGCGCAAACGGCCTTGGCGGATGGGGCGTAAGGCCCAACCCGTGGCCCTCCGCCGGCTCCGCGGCCACATCGTACCTCACCGTGGACTTCACCTCGCTTACGCCGGGTGCGGACAACCTCGAGGGATATCTCTGCATAAAGTGCCATTCGTACTACGCTTACGGCATAAACCCGCCTAACGTGCCCTCCGGCAACGCCGACGGGTCGTTGGTGCTCGAGAGCGACGCGACGAAGGACTTCAACATAAACAACGCGTCCTTCCACCCGGTATTCGCGCAGGGGCAGAACCAGCCCCCTGTCACGGCCAACCCCAACTGGCCGATAAACAGCCTCGGCCTTACCAACACCTTCAGGTACGTGGACTTCCCGGGCACCGGCGTAAGGGACGGCTGGTACAAGGTGCAGCACACGAGCACCATGACGTGCACCGACTGCCACGGGCCGGACAGTGCCGCCGCTCCCCAGGGGCCCCACGGCTCAAGCGAGAAGTGGATACTCAGGAAGAACGAGACAGGCTTCGGCACCCTGAAGAACTTCTGCTACAACTGCCACCGCAGGAACGTCTACGGCGACGAAGGGTACGTCGGCCCCAACGCTAACTACTCGAGGGTCTCGCACCCCGTCGACGGGCTCGGCGCGGCTTCACCATTCTACGCGCCGGGCACGAACACGGGCAACAACGGCAACAAGTTCGGCATCCTCTGCCTTACCTGCCACGGCGGCGGGTACGACACGGTCAACAACGTGATGAAGGGCATCCACGGCTCCAACGCGGGGGCCGGGTCGCAGCCGGGCTCCGACGCCCTCGGGTACAGGATGATGAACGGCGCGTGCGTGGAGTCCTACGTACGCCCGACCACGACCACGAACACGCAGATGTTCTTCAGGACGATAACAATAAGCTCAGACCCGGTCTGCAACAACAACTTCGCGGACTTTACTAACGGGAACACCGCCAACTACAACTGTAGCACCGTGTCGTCTTGCGCGAATTAGGGGACGTGCAGGTCAATCCAATGGGAAAAAAGGCCGTATACAGATACTCGCCCCCTCACGGGAGAGCAGCGCAAGGGGTGCTTTACCGCGCATACGGGGGCGTCTGCGCCGTGGTCTTCCTCCTTGCGCTGCTGGCGGCGTCTTTCGCGCCCCCGGCACTCGCGGCCGAGGAGGAGGGCGTGGTCAGCGCCAACCCGCATGACTTCAATGCGCGGGATAAGTGTTCCGTATGCCACAATGGCGAGCCCCCGGCGCTGAACCTCGACCCGGTGGCCACCTGCACGAAGTGCCACCCGGGCAACGTGGGCAACCACCCGGTCTCACGCCATCCGCTCGGCAAGAGGCCCGATATCAACGTACCGGCCACCCTCCCTCTTTCACAGGAAGGGAATATGGTCTGTTTCACCTGTCACGACCCGCATAACAGGAGCGGAATCGACAAGATGCTCCGCGTAAGGTTCAGGAAGTTATGCGCTTCGTGCCATGCCGGCTACTGAGGCATAGAAGTAATCTTTAAACGGAGGTCTATAAGTGCGCTACAACTCTTTTCTATTTGCCATCCTGCTCTTCACGGCCACGGCCGCTGGCCTTTTTATCCCCGGCCACCATGCCGCAGCCGAGGAGATAGACATAAACGCCAGGAGCCAGTACAGGAAGATAAAACCGCCCGGGGCCTGGGGCACGCTGACGATGGAGCGTAACACCAAGGGCTCCGGCGAGGTCAAGCCGGTGGAGTTCCCCCACTGGGCCCACAGGACGAAGTACACCTGCAAGGTCTGCCACACGGACCTCGGATTCTCCATAAACTCCGGGGGCACCGACATAAAGCAGGCGGACATCGAGGCGGGCAAGTACTGCGGAGCGTGCCACGACTCGAAGACCGCCTTCGGCCCGCTCGAATGCGTGCGCTGCCACTCCAAGGGGCTTGATATAACCGAGAACACCGCCCCGGAGAAGACCCTCGGCGGGCTACCCAAGGACCAGTTCGGCAACCAGGTCGACTGGGTGGCCGCCGTAAAGAACGGCTCCATAAAGCCCGCGGCCTCGCTCGACGGCAAGGAGAAGATGACGGTGCTCGACATGGATGTCACCATCCCCGTAACGAAGTACCCGACACATCCGCCGGACGTGATATTCCCGCACAAGGCGCACACCGAACAGCTCGACTGCGCCACGTGCCACCCGGCCATATTCAACCAGAAGAAGGGCGGGAACCCGGATATGAACATGATGAAGATAATAGCCGGGCAATACTGCGGCGAGTGCCACACGACCGTGGCCTTCCCCATCGAGGACTGCTTCAGGTGCCATTCCGGGCCGATACCGGTGGCCAAGGAGCTCAAGGGGGTATCCGAAGACGTGTTGAAGGAACTGAGAGAAAAGGACAGGGGCAACAGTGTAGCCCCATAACGCCATCCAGCCCGACGGGCGGCCGCCTCTGGCCGCCGACCTCTTTTTATGTCCAGTCCGCCGTTGTCCCGCAGGCCCTA
>JBHHYT010000009.1:0-37591 GCA_046757705.1 Thermodesulfobacteriota bacterium | reverse complement strand
TTCTTATGGTACCAGAAGCCTATGAGGAGGTACGAGCACAGGCCCACGCCCTCCCAGCCGAGGAACATGATCAGGTAGTTCGAGCCGAGCACCAGCATGAGCATGAAGAAGATGAAGAGGTTCAGGTAGGAAAAATACCTCCAGAACCCTGAGTCGTGGTGCATGTACCCCACGGAGTAGACGTGTATGAAGAAGCCGACGCCCGTGACGACGAGTATCATAAGGGTCGAGAGCGGGTCCACGAGGAAGCTCAGGTCGATGGTGAACGACCCGCTCGCTATCCATTGGTAGACGTTTATCTCCACCGAGCGTTCCGCGAGCGGAAGGCCTATGAGCTTTACGAAGATGGACACCGCGATAAGGAAGGCGATGCCTACGGTGGCGCACCCGATAAACCCGGACGTCCCCTTGGACATGCGGCTCCCGAAGACGCCGTTTATGAAGGCGCCTATCAGCGGGAGCAGCGGTATCAACCAGACCTGTTCGATCATAACAGAACTAACCCCTCATCTCGTCGAGCTCATCGACGTAGACGGTTTGTCTGCGCCTGTACACGCACACGAGTATCGCAAGCCCGATTGCGACCTCGGCGGCGGCGACGGTGATGTTGAATATCACGAATATGGTGCCGTTAAGGTTGCCCGTGTAATAAGAAAATGCGGCAAGCGTTATGTTCACGGCGTTGAATATAAGCTCCAGCGACATGAGCACGATGAGGATGTTGCGCCGCAGCAGCACCCCGGCCACGCCTATAAGGAAAAGCAGGAAGCTGAGTATGAGAAAATGCGTCAGTGTCAGTGCCATCGTCTACTTCACCCTTACCCTGTCCCTCATCACCAGCACGACCGCGCCGATAAGCGCGATGAGCAGGAGGACGGAGACGACCTCGAACGGATATATATACTTCGTGTAGAGCGCCCTGCCTATTATCTCGGTGTTCTTGGCGAGCGCGGCCTCATCGAAAGGCGCCCTCGTGACCTTGCCCGCGAACATGAGCATGCCCATGACGACAAAGAGCACCGCGAGCGCTATCAGAGACGGTATGCTCTGGCTGTGCAGGCGCTGCCCGAAGGTCTCGCGCCCGATGTCGAGCACCATTACGGCGAAGAGGAACAGCACCATGACCGCGCCAACGTATATGAACACCTGAACGGCGGCGAGGAACGGGAACCGGAGGAGCACGAATATGGCCGCCACCTGAAGGAGGCATATGATAAGGAAGAACGCGCTGTGCACGGCGCTCCTTACCGATACCACGCAGACGGCGGATATAACGGCCACTATCGCAAAAGCGTAAAAGAACAGCTGCTCTATCATAACTTCCTCTTCTTCGTCTTCGTAAGGTCCGCTCTTACCTTGATGCCCCGCTTCGTCCTTATGAAGGTGGTGGCGGCCACGACGCCGCCATCGAAGTCCTCGGGCACCTCCTGGGACGCAAGGAGCTCTTCCCTCTGCCTCTTCGTGCACCTCGAATCGGTGCACGCAAGCTCGTAGTCCCTTCCGAGGCGCACCGCGCGCGTCGGGCAGGCGTCCTCGCAGAACCCGCAGAACATGCACCTGACGAGGTCCACCTTCCATACCTTCGCGACCCTGTCGGATATGCCGCGCCCGGTGTCGTCCTCCATGGGGATGACGGTTATGCAGCTGGTGGGGCAGGCCTTCGAGCAGAGCTCGCACGCCACGCACAGCTCCCTGCCGTTGTCGTCCCTGTTGAGGGTATGGAGCCCCCTGAACCGCCTGTAGGGTATCCACTTCTCGATGTCCGGGTACATGTGCGCCATCGACCCGGTCAAGTTGTACCGGAAGGTTACGGAAAGACCCTTTACGAAGTCGGTAAAGAGCACCTTCTTTATCAGGTTCATCAGGTTGAATCCGTCCTTGCCCATCTATAATAAACCTTCTTTGAAAGATTTGTTGCCTGCGCTAAAGCAGTATCCTCATGAAACCCGTCGCCAGTATGTTGACGAGCGAGATCGGTATCAGTATCTTCCAGCCTATCTTCATCAGCTGGTCGTAGCGGTACCTCGGCAGAGTGAACCTGATCCACATGAACAGGTAGATGAAGGCCGAGACCTTGCCGAGGAACCAGAGTATCGGCGGTATCGGGAGGTGGAACGGGAACGGCGAGTTCCAGCCGCCGAAGAACAGGAGCACCGAGAGCACCGAGGCCGTGACCATGACTATGTACTCGGCGAGCATGAAGAAGGCGAACTTCATGCCGCTGTACTCCGTGTGGAAGCCCGCCGCGAGCGTGCCCTCGTCTTCGGTAAGGTCGAACGGTATCCTGTTCGTCTCCGCGAATACGCCGATTATGAATATGAAGAACCATACGGGGCCCACGGGCAGGTACAGTATGTTCCAGTTGAGTATGCCGCCGGACTGGCTCCTTACGATATCAACGAGGCTGAGCGAGTTCGACATCATCACGACGCCCACGGCCGCGAAGCTTATCGCTATCTCGTAGCTTATCATCTGCGCCGAGGAGCGCATGCCGCCCAAAAGCGCGTACTTGCTGTTCGACGCCCAGCCGCCGAATATCAGGCCGTAGACGCCCAGGCCCGCTATGGCCAGAACGTAGAGTAGCCCCACGTTCATGTCGGAAAGGTAGAGCGTGACCGGGCCGATACCGGGCAGCGTAACGCTCTCTCCGACAGGGATGGCGGCGAAGACCGCGAAAGCCGGGACCATGGCGAGCAGGGGCGCGAGCTTGAAGAGGAACTTATCGGCCTTATCCGGCATGATGTCCTCTTTCATAAGGAGCTTTATCATGTCGGCGAACGGCTGAAGGAGCCCGTGCGGTCCGACCCTGTACGGGCCGGGCCTGACCTGGATGTGCCCGGCGACCTTCCTCTCGAGCCACGTAAGCGGCAGAGGCAGGCCGAAGAGTATCATCGTGATGATAAAGGCCTTGATGATTATGAGTATGACGGCTATTATGGTCGCGAGTTCCGGCATCTTTTCACTTTTTCGGGTTTATTTTTCCGCTCTGTCCGTCTGAAACCGCGTGGAGGCTATCTCCTCCTGCCCCACATGTAGTTTATCATCTCGATGTAGCGCGAGTTCATGCCTCGCACTATCGAGTGTATGGTAAAGACGATGTTGCGCAGCAGCTTGTAGATGATCCTCGGGTTGTCGTCGACGAGGGTCTCGAAGTCCGCCTTGTCTATCACGTACGTCTCTACGTCTGAGACGGCCACGATGGTCGCCGAACGGGGCCTGCCGTCGAGGAAGCTCATCTCCCCGAATATCTCGCCGTCCTTCATTATCGTGAGCGTGAAAAGCTCGCCGTCCGGCGCTATCTTGCAGGCCTTTACCTCGCCCCTTCTTATTATGTATATGGACTGTCCGTCCTCGGACTCCTTGAATATCGTATCGCCGAGCTTGAAGTTCTGCTTCTTGACCACGGTCGCCACCGTGGTGAGCTCGTCATCGGAGAGGTCCAGGAAAAAAGAGAGCTCCCTTAAAAGTTTCGGGTCTACCATGTCTACCTCCCAACATTAAAGAGTCAGGCAACGTTAATGGGAAAAGTTCAAACCTTCGTTACGCTAACACCGGGCATAGAGTCGCCCCTCGTGAAGAACCTGTTTACCGAGACCTCGTCGTAGTTCTCACCGATGAAGACCACGCCCCTTTTAGAGCCATTCTTCGTCCTGAGCGTGAGGGTGGCTCGTAGTGCCTGCCCTTTACCCTGACCTTCTCCCCGCTCTTGAGACCGAGCGAGGCGGCGTCCTCGTCGCTCATCTCTACGACCGCGCCCTTGAGCAGATTGACTATCGTCGCGGACCTGCGTGTGAGAACGCCCGTGTGGAAGAGGTGGTTCCCTGTGACGAGGATAAACGGGTACTCCTCGCTCACGGAGGTCCCGGCGGCAGCCTGCTCCCCGGAACCGAGGCCCGCAGCGGGCTCTATGCCCTTTACCAGCGCGCCCCGCATGTCGAGCTTGTTGTCCACGTTCCTCTTGTTGTTGAACGCGAGGCTTACCTCGGAGTACATTGGGTTCTCCCGCCTTATCTCGTCGAGCACCAGCACGGAGCTCTTCGGCCCGAAGGAAGGGTCGAAGGCCTCTGCGACGGCGCGTATGATGTTGAGATCCTGCTTGGCCTTGCCGAAACGGGGCAGGTCGAGCTTCCTGAGTATCTGCGCCCTGCCCTCCTGGTTGGTGAAGGTGCCCTCCTTCTCGCCGAAGCTTACGCCCGGCAGCACGACGTCCGCCAGCTGCGCAGTGTCGGTAAGGAAGATGTCCTGCACGACGAGGAACTTTGCCTTTGAAAGGGCGTGGCGCGCGAACCCCTCGTCCGGATACGAGGTCACAACGTCCTCTCCGGCTACGTACAGGGCCTCTATGGCGCCCTTCTCGGCGCCTTCGAGCATCGCGTCGGCCCCCAGCCCGCGCTCGGTGGCCCCGTAACCGGGCCCGAAGCCCGGGTGCACGCCCATCTCCCACGCGCCCCTCTGGTTGGCGCGGTCGAGCACAGGCATCACGAGGACCTTCTTGCCCGAGGATTTGAGCAGCTCGCGCAGAAGGCCGAGCGGCCCGTTGGAGGCCGGGAACCTGAGGAAATCGGTGCCAGCCATTATTGCAACGGTCTCGGAGGCGTTCAAGTTCCTCGCTATCGCGTCTATCTCCTCGGCGCTTACACCGGCGGCGTCGAGCAGGCCGCAGAGCCTTTCATCCTTCGCGGCCTCGACCTCCCCGGTGCCGGCGAGCTTGCGGGCGTTGAGCGTGAGTATCAGCGCCTCGAGGACCGCCTTCTCGGCCGCGGGGTTGTGGCGCAGCGTGCGGGTGGCGGAGCTGTCGAGCTTCATGGCCCTCGGGGATGCTATCACGAGGTTCATCGCCCTCTGGGCCGATATCCTTCTTACGATATAGTCGGTCACCGGGTTCTCGTCGGAAAGCTGCGTGCCTATTATAAGGAGCGTGTCCGCCTCCACGCAGTCGAAGACGGAGACGCCGCCCTCGTTCATGGCCGTTGCCCTGATGAAGCCCTCCACCGCCGCGGGGGACCACCTCGATGTCGAATCGACGTTCGGGCTGCCCAGCGTCTTTCTCATGAGCTTCTGGAAGAGGTACAACTCCTCGTTGGTAAGCCACGGCCCGGCTATGCCGCCTATCTTCGAGCCGTCGAGCCCGGAGAGGTTGTCCTTTATGTGGTTTATCGCCTCTTCCCACGTGGCGGGCTGAAGCGTGCCGAACTTCTTTATCAGCGGCGTGGTGAGCCTGTCGCCGTTGCTGATAAAGTCGCAGCCGAACCTGCCTCTTGCGCAGAGCGTCTCGCTGTTTATGCCCACGCCGAGCTGGGCCTTGGACCTTATCACCACACCGTCCCTCTGCTCTATGACCATCCTGCACCCGGTGGCGCAGTACGGGCAGACGGTATCGGCGCCCTTCAAGTCCCACGGGCGTGTCTTGTACCTGTACGGAAGGCGCATGAAGCAGCCGACCGGGCAGACCTCTATGCAGTTGCCGTCCTGGTCGCAGTCCATGAAGTGCCTGAAAAAGCTCGTCTGCTCCTGATGGTCACCCCTGCCGAGCGCGCCGAGCACGTCCGTGCCCACGACCTCGCGGCAGACCCTGACGCACTTCATGCACTGGACGCACCTGTTGGAGTTCTTTATGATGACGGGGCTCAGGACGTAGTCCTTCTGGTGGAACTTGAACTTCTTCTCGGCGTGCCTGCCCTTGTGCGGGCCGTACTTGCAGACCATGTCCTGGAGCTCGCACTCTCCGCCCTTGTCGCACACGGGGCAGTCGAGCGCGTGGTTGGCGAGCAGGAACTCGAGCATGGAGGCGCGCGAGTTCATGACCGTCGGGCTCTCGGTGCTTATGGACATGCCGTGGAGCACCGGGGTTATGCACGAGGGCTGGAGCTTGCGCTGCCCCTCTATCTCCACGAGGCACATCCTGCACGAGCCAATGCCCACGAGGTCGGCCTGGTAGCAGAACGTGGGTATCTCGTAGCCCGCGTCCCTGGCGGCGTCGAGGATAAGGGTGTTATCCTCGACCGTAATCTCTTTTCCGTTTATCTTTACCGTTACCATCTCGTAATGACCGTCTCCGGAATTTTTTAGACCATGCACCTTTGGTTGTCCGCGTGGTACTGGAACTCTTCCCTGAAGTTCTTGAGCACCCCCCTCAACGCCATCACCGCGCCGTCGCCGAGCGGGCAGAAGGTGCGCCCGAATATGTTGGTGCACACGCTCTCGAGAAGCTCCACGTCGCCGGGCCTTCCCTCGCCGTGCTCAAGACGCCTCAATATGTTAGTAAGCCATGGCGTGCCGTCCCTGCACGGGGTGCATTTGCCGCACGACTCGTGGCTGAAGAACCTGTTGATTATGTAAGCGGTCTTGACCATGCAGGTCGTCTCGTCCATCACTATGACCGCGCCGGAGCCGAGCATCGAGCCCTTGGCCGCCACCGAGTCGAAGTCCATCGGTGTATCCAGGTCCCTGGACGTGAACATCGGGGCGCTCACGCCCCCGGGTATCACCGCCTTCAGGGCCCTGTCTTCGTGGAGCATGCCGCCCGCGTGCTCGAATATTATCTCCCTCAACGTCGTGCCCATCGGGAGCTCGTAGAGCCCCGGCTTCTTCACGTGGCCGCTGACGCCGAATATCCTCGGCCCGGGGCTCTTGGCCGGGCCGATGGAGGAGAACCACTCGGGCCCCTTCCCGACGATGGCCGGTATGCAGGAGAGGGTCTCGACGTTGTTGATGACCGTGGGCTTCGCGTACAGGCCGGAGAGCGCCGGGAAAGGCGGCTTCTTCCTCGGCTGCGCCCTTACGCCCTCGATAGACTCGAGGAGCGCGGTCTCCTCTCCGCATATGTACGCCCCGAAGCCGCGGTGTATGTACATGTCGTGCGAAAACCCGGAGCCGAGTATGTCCTTGCCGAGGTACCCCTTCGCGTAGGCCTCGTCTATGGCCGCCTCCAAGACCTTAGTGCCGAAGACGAACTCTCCCCTTATGTATATGTAGCTTACGGCCGCGCCTATGGCGTAGCTCGTTGTGAGCATCCCCTCGATGAGCAGATGGGGGTCGTACTCGATGATGCCCCTGTCCTTGAAGGTGCCGGGCTCCCCCTCGTCGGCGTTGCAGGCGAGGAACTTGGGTATCGTCGGGTCCTTGGGTATGAAGCTCCACTTCAGGCCCGTGGAAAAGCCCGCCCCACCGCGCCCGCGAAGCCCCGAGTCCTTCACCATCTGGATGATGTTGTCGGGCTTGAGCTTGAGAGCAGCCTCGAAGGCCTTGTAACCGCCCTGACCGATGTAGTGGTCGATCTTGCGGTTCTCAGCGTTGCCCAGGTTTTTCAGAAGTATCTTTTCCATCGCCCATTCCGTAGCGCTAATCGAGCCCCTCGAGTATCCTGTCTATCGTCTCTTCCGTGAGGTTCTCGTGGTAATCGTCGTCCACCTGCATCATCGGCGCGGTGCCGCAGGAGCCGAGGCACTCGGCGGTATCGAGCGTGAACCTGTTGTCCGCGGTAGTCTCGCCCATCTTTATCCCGAGCTTCTTCTCCAGGTACTTCATGATATGGTCGGCGCCGAGCAGCGAGCACGAGATGTTCCGGCAGACCCATATATGGTGCTTGCCTATCGGCCTGTCAACCTCGTACATGGTATAGAAGGTCGCCGCGGAGTTGACCACTATGGGGTTGACTCCGAGGACGCGGGATATCTCCTCCATGTCTTCCTTGGTGATGTGGCCGCGCTCTTTCTGGGCTATCCTCAGAAGGTCCATGACCGCGGACTTCTTCGTCGAATACTTCTTGAGCACCTGCTCTATCTCTTGTTTGCTCTTGCCGGAGAACATCTTTACCCGCCCCTGTTTTATAACCAGCCGGTATTACGGCTTTTTTCTATTTATCGCACTCCCCGAAGACCGGGTCGAGGCTTGAGACGATGGCGATAACGTCCGCCAGATACATGCCCTGGGACATCTTGTTTATGGTCTGCAGGTTCATGAACGACGGCACCCTGAGCTTGAGCCTGAACGGCTTTTCGGTGCCGTCGCTTACGATGTAGCAGCCGAGCTCTCCCTTGGGGGCCTCTATCGAGGAGTAGGCCTCCCCCCTGGGAACGCTGAAACCCTGTGAAACGTATTTGAAGTGATGGATAAGGTTCTCCATGTTGCTGTATACATCCGGCTTGGGAGGAGGCACCAGCTGCGGCACGTCCACGTTGCAGGGGCCGTCCGGCAGGTCGCGCAGCGCCTGCTTTATGATCCGCATGGACTGCGTGACCTCCCTGAACCTCATCATATAACGGTCGAAGCAGTCCCCGTTCTCCCCGGTGGGAACCTCGAAGTCAAACCTGTCGTATACGAGGTACGGCTCGTCCTTCCTTATGTCCCACTTTATACCGCTTGCGCGCAGCGCCGGGCCGCTCAGACCGAGCGCCAACGCCTCGTCAGCGGAGATGACGCCCACGCCCTTGTTCCTCTGCGCCCAGACGCGGTTGCCGATGAGGAGCCTGTCGTACTCGTCGAGCCTCGCGGGGAAGATCTCGAGCATGTTGTTGATGGCATCTACCACGCCTGGGGTGAAGTCGTACCTGACGCCGCCGACCCGCAGGTAGGAGAGCGTCATGCGAGCCCCGCAGAGCTGCTCGAATATGTCGAGCACCACCTCGCGCTCCCTCATGGCGTAAAGGAGTATGGACATCGCCCCGAGGTCGAGCGCCCAGGCGCCGAGAGCGAGCAGGTGGCCCGCTATCCTCGAAAGCTCGGCCGCTATCACCCTTATGTACTTGCCCCTCTCGGTAATCTCTATGCCGAGGAGCTTCTCGACCGTCTGCACGTAGGCGAGGTTGTTGCTCATCGCGCACATGTAGTCGAGCCTGTCGGTGTACGGGACGAACTGGTGGTACAGGAGGTTCTCCGCTATCTTCTCGGTGCCCCTGTGCAGGTACCCGATGTCCGGCTCGGCCTTGAGTATCTTCTCACCCTGGACGTCGAGCAGCAGGTGCAGTACCCCGTGCGTCGAGGGGTGCTGCGGGCCCATGTGCAGGGTCACGTCCCTGGTGGTTATTATGTCCTTGGTATCCGGCATCTTTACGGTCCGTCTTTCCTTTTACCTTACGGCCTTCGGCCTAATCTTCCTCTTTTTCCGCCCCGTACGGGTTATAGCGGTCTTTAAAGCCCTTCAGGGGGTAGTCCTTCCTGAGCGGATGGCCCTCCCAGTCAGGGGCCATATATATCCTCTTGAGGTCCGGGTGGCCGTCGAAGACTATCCCGAACATGTCGTAGGCCTCCCTCTCGGGCCAGTCGGCCCCCGGCCATACGGAGGTAACGGAAGGCACGCTCTCGCCCTCGGGCAGCTTCACCTTGAGGCGCAGCCTGTGCCTGTGCGTCGTAGAGTAGAGGTGGTATACGACCTCGAACCTCGGTGTCTCCGGGTAATAATCGACGCCGACGACGTCGACCATGTAGTTCATCCTGAGCAACGGCTCGGTCTTCAAGAAGTTGCAGATGGCCGTAAGGGAGCCCCTCTCGACGATGTGCGTCACCTCGTCCCTGAAGACGATGGTGTCGAGCACGGCGTCGCGGAAGTTGTCCTTGACTATGTTTACCAGCCTGTCCTGTCTCTTCTCGTCCATTTATCTCGACCCCAGGTTCCTCTCTTCGAGTATGAAGGGGTTCTCCTTGCGTATCTTCTCCATGAGCTGGAGGAAGCCGAAAAGAAGCGCGTCCGGCCTCGGGGGGCATCCCGGTATGTAGACGTCCACCGGCACGACGAGGTCGGTGCCCTGGACGACCGAGTACGTGTTGTAAGGCCCGCCGGCGGAGGCGCAGCCGCCCTGCGCTATGACCCATCTCGGCTCGGCCATCTGGTCGTAGAGCCTCTTGACCACCGGGGCCACCTTCTTGGTCATGGTGCCCGCTACGACCATAACGTCCGACTGGCGCGGCGAGGGGCGGAAGACTATGCCCATCCTGTCCGTGTCGTAACGCGAACAGCCCGCGGCGATCATCTCGATGGCGCAGCACGCAAGGCCGAAGGTCATGGGCCACAGGGCGGAGGAACGGCCCCAGTTCACGACGTCGCCGGTGACCGAGTTGTGCTTTACGGCCTTTATGACGGGGTTATTGCGAAGGGCATCCGCAACGCTCTCAAGGGTGGTAAAGAGGAAGGAATCTTCCATCGGGTTCTTTTTCCTGACATCCATCGCTAAAGAAGACCTTTCTAAGTTTCCGGCGCGCAAGGAGGCCCCTTTGCAGGGCTTCCCGGCACGCACGCCGGCGGGCCTATACTACTATACCCACTCGAGCGCGCCCTTGACCCAGGCGTAGATAAGCCCCACGGCAAGGATGAATATAAAGACTATCATCTCCAGGAAGACGAACATGGAGATGCTCTTGTCTGTCAGTATTACGGCCCATGGAAAAAGGAAAAGCGTCTCCACGTCAAAGACGATGAAGAGGATCGCGATAACGAAGAAGTGTACCCGGAAGTGCCCCGTGTTCGCCTCTGTGAGGGGCTCCATGCCGCATTCCCACGCGGTGTTCTTCTCTGCGTACGGGTTTCTCGGACGAAAGAGGAAGCTCATGAACAGGGCGCCCATGGCCATCATGGAGGCCAGCCCGATCATGACGAGAACAGGAAAATACGAGAGAAGCATCACAGACCCCGAGTTATCTCCACGGTTTTATTGCATGTGGAGTGCTAATTGTTACGATTAAATTTCAAGGGTAGATGGCAAGATAAAACAACCCCGCTATTTTGTCAAGGATAAAATGTATACTGTATACAGAAAATTCTTTTACAATCCGCCCATGCACGCCCCGTGGCGGCCCTGCCGGAGCCACCCTGTGTGCCCTGAGAGGGAAAAGACTTCAATTTCAAAGGGTAAGGAGGTCTTCCCTGAGGTCCTTGAAGACGTCGTTGAGCGGCGTTATGCGCTTTTTCCGGGCGTCTTTCGGCTCCAAATCCACCACCATGGCGGCCTGGCCCCTGCCGGGGGCGCGCGCGAGCGTAAGGCCGTCTGGCCCGATTATCTGGCTCTTGCCTATGAACCGGAGGCGCGCCCCCTCCACCCGCTCCTCCACCCCGACCCTGTTGGCGGTAATGGTAAAAACCCTGTTCTCGATAGAGCGGGTTATCATGGCCGGCGGGCAGTACGGCAGGACGAGGTTGCTCGGGTGGCATATTATGTCCGCCCCCTTTCTGGCCAGCTCCCTCGAGACCTCCGGGAACAACCAGTCGAAGCATATCATCATCCCGATGCGCGCAGGGCCGATGTCGTAGACCTTGAACGGGGTATCGCCGGGGTCAAAGACCTTCTTCTCCTTCGAGAAGAGGTGCGCCTTGCGGTAGAGGCCGATGTGCCCACGGGGGCCGACGAGCATCGATGAGTTGTAGAGTTTCGAGCCGGAGCGCTCCGCGAACCCCGCGACTATGAATATCTTCTTCCGTCTGGCGACCTCGGCGAGCCGGGTGCCGGCGTACCCCTTGACCGGGTCCTCGGCCAGCCCGGCAAGCTCCTTCCTAGAGCGGAACTGGTATCCCGTGGTGAAGAGCTCCGGGAGCACGACAAGCCTGGCGTCCAGCGAGCCTATCCTGGCCACCGCCCTGTCGACGTTCTTCTCTATCTCCCCGAAGACGGGAGATGTCTGCATGAAAGCAACTTTCATATCTCTTCCTCCATTGTGTAACGCCCTGGCGCGCGAAGCTCTCGCGGGGGCCGTTCGTCCTTATTTTGGCTGCATGTAAATGTCGCGGGAAAAATGTATTAAAAAAAACCTCGAGCGTCAAGGGAAAGAAGAGGCGCGGCAACGGATGATGGAATATGGCGTGGAAAAAAGGGGAAATGACTACACATGGCTAAAGCCCGGAGTTTCCGTGCTTCCCCTCCCTCGATGGGAGGGGATTGAGGGGAGGGTGAAGGATTCTTTTTCACCCCCTCCTCCGTCCTCCCCCATCAAGGGGGAGGATGAAAAATACCGCCGCTCCGGGCGGCCATTCATCCCCGAGCTTTTAAGCTCGGGGTTTTCTGGCCGATTATATATAAAGAAGGGGAGGCTTGCGCGCTCCCCTCTTTGTCGATGACCTTTATCCGAGTTGCTTTAGCGACAGCCGGTCTTCTTAGCGGCTGTTTTCTTGGCCGCGGGCTTCTTGGCCGCGGCCTTCTTCTTCGCCGGTTTCTTCGTGGTTGCCATTAGCTCCTCCTTTTTTAGGTTAATGACACACTAAAACCTGCAACAAGCCGATTTTTCCATTAAAACGATTTTTTGTCAACACCTTTTCTTTAGTCTTTCAATGTCTTCCGCTGCCAGCGGCCCGTTTTAAAACGGCCGCTTCACCCTCCCCGCGGCCGCGGCCCGCCCCCCTCTTGAAATGCCGTATCAATCTATGGTAAATTCGTTGGCTAAAACAACGGCCCGTCCGGATGGAATCCGCTGCGGGCCTCACGGAAGGCCCGGCTTTTCAAGTGCCACAATCCGGCAATCCTTCCATGGACCGCCTCGGCGAGCTGTCTTTCAGCAGCCGGCCAGACCATCTCAAAGGGGTATCAAAGTGATTACGAAAGAGGATGTGCTCCACGCCGCGGACCTCGCCAGGCTCGCTCTGAGCGAAGAGGAGACCGCGCTGTACACCGGCCAGTTACAGAGGATATTGAGCTACATCGAGAAGCTCTCCGAGCTGGACACGACGGGTGTAGAGCCCACGGCCTACACCGTCTCCCAGAAGAGCGCCATGCGCGAGGACGTGGTAAAGGAGTCCCTGCCGAGGGAAGAGGCGTTGGGCAACGCCCCCGTGAGCGAGAGGGGATGCTTCAAGGTGCCCAAAATAATCGAGTAGTTTTTCATGCCAGAGGAAGGTCCGATCTGTTCGGGCCTTCCGCGGCACATGGGCTTGCCGCCATTTTCAATGGCTGCACGCCGCTGAAAATGTGAGAAAAAGAAGGACCGCATTTTTCTTTTGCGTCCCTGGACAATGGACTAATCCGCCGCAAGCAGCGGGGTATCAAACCACATTGGATGGGCGGCGCCCCAGGCGGGGACTGGAGCGCTGAAAAATTCAGGGACGAATTAATAAGAGATTCCCAAATACAGAACAGGAGACGAAGCGATTGGACCTGACCTCCCTTACCATACACGAGCTTTCCGAAAAGCTCTCGAAGAAAGAGGCCTCCTCGGTGGAGGCCACAAAGGCGTACCTCGAAAGGATTGAGCGAGTCGACGGGCAGATAAACGCCTTCATAACCGTCACCGGGAAAGAGGCGCTCAAGGCAGCCGAAGAGGCGGATAAGAGGATAGCCGGGGGGGACGCCGGGCCGCTTACCGGCGTGCCCATAGCGGTAAAGGACATCTTGTGCACCAGAGGCGTAAAGACCACGTGCGCATCACGGATACTCGATGGGTTCGTGCCCCCGTACGACTCCACGGTCGTCGGTAGGCTCAGGGAGGCTGGAGCGGTCATACTCGGCAAGAACAACATGGACGAGTTCGCCATGGGCTCCTCTACCGAGAACTCGGCCTTCGGCCCGACGCTCAACCCCTGGGATAGCGACCGCGTTCCCGGCGGGTCTTCCGGCGGCTCGGCGGCCTCGGTGGCCGCCCGCGAGTGCGCCGCCTCCGTCGGCACGGACACCGGTGGCTCCATACGCCAGCCGGCCTCGTGCTGCGGCGTGGTGGGCATGAAACCCACCTACGGCAGGGTGTCCCGCTACGGCATAATAGCCTTCGCCTCATCGCTCGACCAGGCCGGGCCGCTCTCGAGGGACGTGCGTGACGCCGCCATAATGCTCGGCGCGATAGCCGGCCACGACCCCATGGACTCGACCTCCATCGACGCCCCGGTGCCGGACTACTCTTCAATGCTCAAGGAAGGCGTGGCGGGGCTGAAGGTGGGCATACCGAAGGAGTACTTCATAGAGGGTATGGACCCGGAGGTGGAGGCCGCGGTCAGGGCCGCGCTCGCAGAGCTCGAGAGGCAGGGGGCGGTGCTCGTCCCGGTAAGCCTGCCGCACACCGAGTACGCGGTCAGCGTCTACTACCTCGTGGCCACGGCCGAGGCGTCGAGCAACCTTGCAAGGTACGACGGCGTCAAGTACGGCATGAGGATAGACGAGACGGGCAACCTGCTCGACATGTACAAGAGGACGCGGGACGAGGGCTTCGGGGGAGAGGTCAAGCGCAGGATAATGCTCGGCACATACTCCCTCTCCGCCGGGTACTACGACGCCTATTACAAGAAGGCCTCACAGGTAAGGACTCTCATAAAGAACGACTTCGACTCGGCTTTCAAGGAGTGCGACGTCATCGCCACCCCCACCGCCCCGACCCCGGCCTTCAAGCTCGGCGAGAGGGTGGCCGACCCGCTGACCATGTACCTGTCGGACATCTTCACGATCTCGTGCAACCTCGCCGGGAACCCGGGCATATCCCTTCCGTGCGGGTTTACGGGCAGCGGGCTGCCCATAGGCCTGCAGATACTCGGCAGGACGCTCGACGAGGCGACGGTGCTAAAGGCGGCCTACGCATACGAGCAGGCCACGGAGTGGCACAAGAAGGGCCCGAAGATATAAGGCGGCGCCGTTGCCGAAGCGTACCGGTCGCTTCCCGCGGCCTGACGATAAAAAACAAAAAGAGAAGGAAACCTACAGATGAAATACGAAGCGGTAATCGGCCTTGAGGTCCACGCGCAGCTCCTTACGGACTCCAAGCTCTTCTGCGGGTGCTCCACGAAGTTCGGGGCGGAGCCCAACACGCAGGTCTGCCCAGTCTGCCTCGGCATGCCGGGCGTGCTCCCGGTGCTCAACAGGAGGGCGGTAGAGTACGCCGTAAAGATGGCGCTCGCGGTAGGCTGCACTGTCAACGAACGGAGCATATTCGCCCGGAAAAACTACTTCTACCCCGACCTGCCCAAGGGCTACCAGATATCCCAGTACACCGAGCCGGTCGCCGAGCACGGGCACCTCAACATAGACGCCGACGGGAAGAAAAAGCGCATAGGGGTGACCCGCATACACATGGAGGAGGACGCGGGCAAGCTCCTGCACGGCGAGGGGCCGCAGGACGCCGACTACAGCTTCGTCGACCTGAACAGGACGTGCGTGCCGCTCATAGAGATCGTGAGCGAGCCGGACATGCGCACCGCCGAGGAGGCGGCGGCGTACCTGAAGGCGCTTCGCGACATCGTCGTCTACCTCGGCATCTGCGACGGCAACATGGAGGAGGGCAGCTTCCGCTGCGACGCCAACGTATCGGTAAGGCCCGTGGGGCGCAGGGAGTTCGGCACCAGGTCGGAGCTCAAGAACATGAACTCCTTCAGGTTCGTAAGGGACGCCATCGACTACGAGATAGATAGGCAGATAGACGTCGTTGAGAGCGGGGGCAAGGTCGTGCAGGAGACCCGCCTCTTCGACTCCGCAAAGGGCATAACCCTGTCCATGAGGTCCAAGGAGGAGGCGCACGACTACCGCTACTTCCCGGAGCCGGACCTGCTTCCCCTTATCGTTGAGGACGCCCTTATAGAAGAGGTGCGCTCGACCATGCCGGAGCTTCCGAGACAGAAGCGGGAGCGGTTCGTCACCGAACTCGGCATACCGGAGTACGACGCCGGGGTGCTTACGGCCACGCGCGAGGTTGCCGACTACTACGAAGAGGTCGTAAGGGAGACAGGCGAGGCGAAGGTATCGTCGAACTGGGTGATGGGGGAGGTCTTGAGGCTCCTCAAGGAGACGGGCAGGGGGATCACGGAGTGCGCGGTCACGCCGGGCTCCCTCGCCTCTCTTATCCGGATGATAAAGGGCGGCGAGATAAGCGGCAAGATGGCGAAGGAGGTCTTCGAGGAGATGTTCACCACCGGCAAGAGCCCGGCGGAGGTGGTCAAGGAGAAGGGGCTCGCGCAGATATCAGGCGAGGACGAGATAGGCGGTATAATAGATACGGTGTTAGCCGCCAACACGGAGAACCTCGAACGCTACAGGGCCGGGAGGGTGCAGCTCTTCGGGTTCTTCGTCGGGCAGGTGATGAAGGCCACGAAGGGGCAGGCCAACCCCGCGGTCATAAACAAGCTGCTCAAGGAGAAGCTCGGGGGGTAGAGCGGAGCCCCATAAGATTTGGGAATCTATGAACAACTTACCATGACATGTCATTCCGGGCGAAGCGAAGAATATCAAAGTCTGTAAAATTCCAAAATCACGAGATTCTTCGGTCGCTACGCTCCCTCAGAATGACAGAAAAATATCATCGATCACGGCTTCCTTAAAGGCCCCTTTCTCCGTCTGAGAAAGGGGCCTTCGTTTGTGGATGATAATCCTATCTACCGCTGCTCGAAGACCCCCCACCCCTCCCGCTTCCACCTGAAGTAGTCGTGGAGAATACGGGCGTGGTCGAAGGCGAGCCGCTCCGGCAGGCTGTCCTCGGTAAAGACCGCCGCCCTTGCCGCGTCGTCCCTGCCCACCGGCTCTCCCTCGGCCCCGGCAACGAATACGACCGAGACGGTATGGAACCTCGGGTCCCTCTTCGGGTCGGAGTAGGCGTGCAACTGGGTCTTGAGGCGTACCTTAAGCGACGTCTCCTCGAAGGCCTCCCTTACGGCGGCCTCTTCGAGCGTCTCCCCCTCGTCCACGAAGCCGCCGGGCAGCGCCCACCCCGCTGGCGGGTTCTTCCTCTCTATCAGCACCACACCGCCGCCCGCAAGCTCTATTATGACGTCGACGGTGGGCAGGGGGTTCCTGTATCCCATCATCTACGCACCCGGCCCCGTCTGAACCCCGCGTATGAACTCAGCGCTCTTCTCCGGGATGCTGGTGTTTATGAACATCCCGCTGCCGAGCTCGAACCCGGCGGCCTTCGTTATCCTCGGCACCACGGAGAGGTACCAGTGGCAGTACTCGTTCTCGGCGTCCTGCGGACGGCTCGACTTTATGACGTAGTTGTAATCGGGGTTCTCAAGCCCGTAGTAGCACTTGGAAAGGAACGTCTTGAGGTGGTAGGAGAGGTCCTTTATCTCGTCATCCGTGATGGTGGAAAAGGCGGCGGTGTGCCTCTTGGGGAATATCCACGTATGGAACGGAGAAAGGGCCGCGTAGGGGACGAAGGTCAGGAAGTGCTCGGTGTCTGTTATCACCCTTACGCCCTCGTCGCGCTCCTGCCGGAGTATGGAGCATATAAGGCAGTCCCCTGTGCTGTCGAAGAACTGCTGGGCCGCGTAAACCCGCTCCCTGAACTGCACGGGCACAACGGGCGTGGCTATGAGCTGGGAGTGGGTGTGCTCCAGAGAGGTGCCCGCGCCCTCGCCGTGGTTCTTGAATATGATGACGTGTTCAACGACCGGGTCGTTGTGGGCGGCAAGGAACCTGTCCCTGTAGACCCTTATCACGTCCTGCAGGTGGGCAAGCTCCATCAGCGCCGTGTTGACGTCGTGCCGGCGGCTCTCTATTATGACCTCGTGTATGCCGGAGCCCGGCACCATGCGCCTCATGCCCTCGACGGACCTCTTCACCTCCGTGCCGGAGAGGGCCGGGTACTTGTTCTCCACGACCCTCACCCTCCAGCTCCCGTCGTCCGGGAGCCGGGTCTTCTCCTGGGGCGTCCTGTGCTCGTTGCCGGGGCAGAACGGGCACGAAGAGAGCTGCTCCGGCAGCGGCGGCCTCATCACCGGGTTGGAGAAGTCAGTGGGGCGCCTGGCGCGCTCCGTGGCGATGATCACCCATTCCCGCGTTACGAGATTGAGCCTTAGTTCCGACATATAGTTATCCCGCCCCCTACCGGCATCCGGGGGCTTGAGGTTATACTCGCGGTCATACGCCTAAGCCGAGGGCGGCAGGGCGGCGAGCAGCCCCTCTATGAGCGCCACGTGGCGCCTCTCCTCATCGACAAGGTCCTCGTAGATGGCCCTCGCCTCCGCACTTTCGGCCTTGCGCGCAAGGGCCAGAAAGTAGTCCACGGAGTTCCTCTCTGTATCGAGCGCCAGTATCAGGGCCTTTTTCGTCGTGTCCATCACCCTTACGAGGGCCTCCACGTCTATTCTGCGGCTGAATATGTCGGCCGCGCCGGACCTCTCTATGTACTCCTCTATAACAAGCTCCTCGTCGGTTATCTCCTCCGGAGAAAACCCGGCCTCGGGGAAAAATTTATTCTCTATGAGCCTCTGGTGCTTTTTTTCGTCGTCCGCGAGCCTCAAGAGCACCTTTTTCGTCTCTACGTCGTCGACCCTGTCCGCGAGCAGGGTATAGAACCTGTAACCGTTCGTCTCTATGAGCGCCGCCCTCTTTACGGCCTCCTTCTCCTCGAGATGTTCGAATACCATCGTAAAACTCCCTTCCATTATGATTATGAAGCATGAGCCAACCTATCAAATCTATCAGAATTCGGGCGTTTCGGCAAGTTTCTCGAAGACCTGAAAGTAAGAGTTGAATACAGGGGCGTTTAATGATAGAAAAAAAGCCTGCCAGACCATGGGAACGAGATATTAAAATCGCCGGCGGCCGGACGCAAGGCCTCCGTCCATTGTAAGCAAGGAGGGTGATATGGGCATGCTTGAAGGGAAAAAAGGCGTCATATTCGGGGTCGCCAACGAGCGGAGCATCGCGTGGGCCATAGCGCGCAAGCTCCACGCAGAGGGCATGCAGCTCGCCTTCACGTACGCGGGTGAGGCGCTCGAATCGAGGGTAAGGCCGCTTGCCGACTCCCTCGGCTCCGGCATAGTGCTGCCCTGCGATGTCACCGACGACGCCCAGATAGACGCCGTTTTCGAGGCCGTAAAGACCGAATGGGGCGCAATCGACTGCCTCGTGCATTCGCTCGCCTTCGCCAACAAGGATGAGCTCAAGGGGGAGTTCCTGGCCACTTCGAGGGAAGGCTTCCGCCTCGCGCTCGACGTGAGCGCCTACTCGCTCGTCTCGCTCGCCCGCGCGGCCGCTCCGCTGATGGAGGCCAACGGGGGGTCGATAATCACCATGAGCTACTACGGTAGCGAGAAGGTCATACAGAACTACAACGTGATGGGTGTGGCGAAGGCCGCGCTCGAGGCCTCCGTGCGCTACCTCAGCGCAGACCTCGGCAAAAGGGGCATCCGCATAAACACCATCTCCGCCGGGCCGGTAAAGACGCTCGCCGCCATGGGCATCTCGGGCTTCAAGCAGATACTCGACACGGTGGCGGCCAAGAGCCCTCTGGGGCACAACATCACGCAGCAGGACGTGGCGAATACCGCGCTCTACCTCGTAAGCGACCTCTCGAGCGGGGTCACCGGCGAGATAATCCATGTCGACGCGGGGTTCAGCATCATAGGTTTTTAGCCCCCTTACCGCCGCAAGAGGCGCCACGCGATGAAGATAATAGCCGACCTCCACATACACAGCTCTTACTCGAGGGCCACGAGCCGGGATATGAACCTCCGGGAGCTTGCGCGCTGGGCCGGGATAAAGGGCATAGATCTGCTCGGCACCGGGGACTTCACCCACCCGGCGCACTTCGCCTCCATCGTAGAGCTGTTAGAACCCAACGGGGGCGGGCTTTTCAGGCTCAAGGGCTCCGACAGCCCCGTCCACTTCATGCTCTCCGCCGAGGTCAGCAACATATTCAGCCAGGACGGGAAGACCCGCAAGATACACAGCCTCATCTACGCCCCTTCAATAGAGGCGGCCCGCAGCATAAACGCCGCGCTCGACGGGATGGGCAACATAAAGAGCGACGGCAGGCCGATATTCGGCTTCTCCGCCGAGGAGCTCATAAAGGTCGTACTCGACTGCTCGCCCGACGCCATGCTCGTGCCGGCGCACGCCTGGACGCCGTGGTTCTCCATCTTCGGCTCCAACTCCGGCTTCGACTCCATAGAGGAGTGCTTCGGCGAATACGCAGAGCACATCCACGCCATAGAGACCGGGCTGTCCTCCGACCCCGCCATGAACTGGAGGCTTTCGGCCCTCGACTCCGTCACCCTCATATCCAATTCCGACGCCCACTCTCCCGCCAAGCTCGGCCGGGAGGCGAATGTCTTCAATTCGTGCTTGGATTATTTTGAAATTGCTGATATAATACGTTACAAGGACAATAAGAAATTCCTCCATACAATCGAGTTCTTCCCCGAGGAGGGGAAGTATCATAGCGACGGACATCGCGGGTGTGGAGTTCTGTTCACTCCAGGGGAGACGATAAAGGCCGGCAAGAAATGCCCCGTATGCGGCAAGGGGCTCACGGTGGGAGTGATGAGCCGTGTCGAGGCGCTTGCCGACAGGCCGGCAGGGTTCAGGCCCGAAGGCGCGGTACCGTCCATACGCATGATACCCCTTCAGGAGATAATAGCCGAGACCTTCGGCGTGGGGGCGGGCTCGGTAAGGGTCAGGAGGGAATACACAAGGCTTGTGAACGAGGCGGGAAGCGAGTTCTCTATACTCCTCGACATGAGCGAGGCGGACCTGCTGGAGGCCGCCGGGCCGAGGACGACCGAGGCCATCATGAAGGTGAGAAGAGGTGAGGTCAACATAACGCCGGGGTTCGACGGCGAGTTCGGCAAGATAAAGATATTCTCGGAGACCGAAAAGGTCAAACCGAAGGGCCCGCAGCAGCTCGGGCTTTTATAACCCCGCGACAAGGACGCACGCCCCGGCAAAAAAGGGTTTCCTGACACAGCCCTTTCAACACGACTATGGCAAGGCCGTTTTTCCGAAAGAATAATCGCGCTCAGGAGGTTCTACCATGGACAGGCTTTACAAGGGGATCCGAAAGTTCCAGCAGGAACACTTCCGGCAGGAAGAAGAGTTCTACAACAACCTCGCCCGGGGGCAGGCACCCGACACCCTCTTTTTCACCTGCTCCGACTCAAGGGTCGACCCCAACATCATCACCCAGAGCAAGCCGGGTGAGCTTTTCATAGTAAAGAACGTCGGCAACATCATACCCGTCTGCAACGACCTCTACAAAAAGACATGTACCGCCGCGGCCATCGAGTTCGCGTTGATCATGCTCAACATCGCGGATATAGTCGTCTGCGGACACTCGAGCTGCGGCGCGGTAAGGGCCATGTTCAGGGATGCGCGCGACTTCAACGGCATGGACAACCTCAAGGAATGGGTGGACACGGCCTTAGCCGTAAAGGACAGGTCCATCGAGAAGACCGACTCCACCTCGTTCGACGACATCATCTCCACCGCCGAGAAGGAGCACATAATAATGCAGCTCGATCACCTCAAGACCTATCCGCTCGTACGCAAGGGCATCGACGAGGGCAAGCTGGCGCTCCACGGATGGCATTACGACATAGGCTCGGGCGCGATATACAGCTATAACGAGTTTACAGACTCATTCGACAAGATAGACCACAACGATGACGAATGCGACACGGAGCCCGACCCCTTTGAGGAGCCCTGCGGAGACCTGAGTTAAGCGGCAAAAAACTCAACCCCTTTTCAAGCACATGCTCCGGCTCAACCGCCGTCTCCGGGCAACGGCGCCTCATATCCTATTTCCCGGCCCCCACGGCCCCGCGAGACGGCCTTCCATAAAAATCCTTCTTCAACAACATGTGTGCCGCGGCCTGCCGTGCCGGCGGCAACCCCGTATTACAATAGGGGTATGCATGGGGAAAAACCTCTTTACGGAGCGGCGCCGGTGAACAGAGCGAAGTACATCCTCGCAGCCGTAATAATACTCTGCCTCGTCCTCCTCTCTGCCGTATCGTGGCACTCCGTAGAGGAGATACACTACCTGAAGACCTTCTACCCCGGTAGCTTCACGGTGGAGGAGGCCTTCTGGGCCTCGCTAGTCGAGCTCATAAAGGTGCATCTCATAGCCCTGCCCCTTATCGTGGTTATCGCCCTTTGCCTCTACCTCGCCGCCCGGCTGCGCAAAACCCCCTGAACACCGGCAAAAAACCTTCCCTGCGCCCCTGATATGGGTTAAAATAGCCGGGATATCATGTATAAAAAGATACTATTCTGCCTCGATAATTCCGACGACGCCAACGCCGGGATAGACCTCGGTCTCGCCGTCGCTTCCGCATGCGGCGCGAGCGTGGCCGGCTGCCACATCTACGCGGCTCGTCTGCACAACGACAGGTTCCGCCAGATGGAGGGCGGCCTGCCGGCGCGGTACCGCACCGAAGAGGGCATCAAGAGACAGCGCGAGGTCCACGACACACTGATAACCAGGGGCCTGAAGATAATATCCGACTCATACGCCGCCCCGTTCCTCGCAAAGGCGCGCGCCTTCGGGCTCGACTCCAGCGGCGTAAGCAGGGAGGGCAAGAACTTCGAGGAGCTTACGGACGAGGCGCGCGAAGGCGGCTACGACCTCGCCGTGCTCGGCGCCCACGGCCTCGGCAGGGTCCGTACAAGCCGCGTCGGCTCCGTCTGCGAACGCGTGGTGCGCCGCGCCGCCTCCGACGTGCTCGTGGCCCGCGCCAATGCGCCGGATGGAGGGGACGCCCCCATCGCGGTCGCCATGGACGGCAGCCCCGCCTCGTTCGGGGGGCTGAAGGCGGCGTGCTCCCTCTCCCGCGCCCTCGGGCACCCGGTTACGGCGGTCGCCTCCTTCGACCCGGACTTCCACCACACCGCCTTCCGCGCCATAGCCGGCGTGCTCACCGAGGAGGCGGGGCGGATATTCAAGTTCAACGAACAGGAGAGGCTCCACGAGGAGATAATAGACAAGGGGCTCGCCAGGATATACAGGGACCACCTCGATACGGCGGTCTCGCTCGGGGCAGAGGCCGGGGTTGCCGTAACGCCCGTGCTCCTTTCGGGCAAGGCGTCTCAATCGCTTATCGAGTACGCGCAGCGTACGCCGCCCTTCCTCCTCGTTCTCGGCAAGACCGGCGCGCACGCAAGCCGCTCCCTCGACATAGGCTCGGTTACGGAGAACTGCCTGCGGGAGACCGCTTGCAACCTGCTCATATCGACCCGCGCTTTCACGCCCGCGCCCAAGGCGCGGGCACAGGGGCCGGAGTGGAGCGAAGAGGCCTCCCGGATACTCGACAGGATACCCGCCTTCGCCAGAGGCGTCGTGAGGAACATGGTCGAGGACGCCGCCCGAGGGCAGCATATCGATGAGATAACCGCCGAGTTCATGCGCAAAACAAGGGAGAAGCTGGATGGGTAGCCCCGCCCCGGCAGACCCGTTCCTCGTGTCGTGGAACATCACCAGGAGGTGCAACCTCGGATGCGGGCACTGCTACCTCGACTCCACGGAGCTCGCCGGCAGGGGCGAGGCCACCACAGGGCAGGCCCTCTCCTACATCGACGAGATAGCCTCGGTCAACCCTCACGCCATGCTCATACTCACCGGCGGGGAGCCCCTCCTGAGGCCCGACATATTCGAGCTTTCAAGCCACGCCGCCTCGCGGGGGCTCACCGTAGTCCTTGGCACCAACGGCACGCTCCTCGACGCAGGGTGCGTAGAACGGCTCAAGGAAAGCCGCGTCTCCGGCGTTGGAGTAAGCCTCGACGCCGCCTCCCCCGGCCTTCACGACAGTTTCCGGGGGTTGGCCGGCGCCTGGGACGCCACCATGAAGGGCATAGACGCCCTCAGGGACGGCACGCTCGACTTTCAGGTGCAGCTCACCGTAACAGGACGGAACAAGGGCGAGATACCGGGGATAATCCGGCTCGCCCGCGACAAAGGCGCGCGCGCAGTGAACATATTCTTCCTCGTCTGCACCGGCCGGGGCTCCCGGATGACGGACCTTACCCCGTCGGAGTACGAGTCCATACTCGTGCTCCTGGCCGAGGCCGAAGAAGAGCATAAAGAAGAGATAATGGTAAGGGCGCGCTGCGCCCCGCACTTCCTGAGGGTAGTGGAGCAGAGGGGCCAGGGAGGCTCGCTGCTGAGGGGCGCGACCAGCGGCTGCATCGCAGGGCGGGGCTACATGCGCGTCTCGCCCGAAGGTTTCGTAACACCGTGCCCGTACATACCGGTGGCCGAAGGCTCGCCGAGGCTCGGGGAGACCGGCCTAAGGGAGATCTGCCGCGAAGACCCCGTCTTCCGCTCCATGAACACCCCGGTGCTCAAGGGCAGGTGCGGCGAATGCGAATTTGACGAAGTATGCGGAGGGTGCAGGGCAAGGGCGCTTGCCACCTCCGGCGACCTCATGGGAGAAGACACCTGGTGCGAGTACACGCCCCAAAAAAAGAAAGGAACCGCAGAGATGGGAGACAAAGAACTTGTATGGGAAGATTCCGCGCTCGAGAACCTCAAGAAGGTCCCGGTCTTCGTAAGGCCGATGGTTAAAAAAGGGATCGAAAAATACGCCCGCTCCAACGGCATAGAACGCATCACACCGGAGATAATGGAAGAGATACGGGCGAAGATGGGCAAATAATGACGGAAAAAGAGGGTACGACAAGAAAAAAGGGGGCGGGCAAACAGTTCTTCGGCTGCGTGCTCCTCTCCCTCGGGCTCCTCAACACCATGCTCACCATAAAGGGCGGCCTGGAACCCGACTTCTTCAACTACCTCCTCATGCTCTCCGGAATACTCTTCCTCGCCACAGGCATCTGGCAGGCCCGCAGACGCTGACGGCGTGCCGAGGAGCTTCTTGAGAGGACCTTTTTATAAAAAGGTCCTCTCAAACTCTCTCCAAAAATTTTCAGTTCTTCTCCTGCACACCCCCTTGACGGGGGTATGCAGGAGAACTAAAAGTCTTTGAAGGGGGTCTGGGGGGAACTTACTACAGAAAGTTCCCCCCCCAGAAAACTCCTCGACACGCTGTTAGCCCTTGCGGGCGTTTTTGAGCCAGAGCATTTCCATGCAGAGGACTATGATGGCTATGATGGCGGGCCAGAGATAGACGGACTTATCGGTTCCGGGCTCGAGCATGATGGATGCCCATCCGGTCATCGTATGTCTCGAGCCTTTTTCATTGTTCGAGCCGTCCCACGTTGCGAAGGCCACCGGCGTGAAGACCCCCTGCCCCAGCCTGATATCCATATCGTCCCCGGTATCGAGCGGCCTTTTGAATACCACCGTCCACGTGCCGTGGTCGTAGTAGCCTGTTGCCGTAAGCCCGGCGGCCCCGGCGTTTCTCATGGTTATTTTTCCGGCCCCGCGCGCGTCCATGAGGCCAACGCCGCCCGGCCTGCCCGGCCCGGAGGGGGACTGCCACGACCAGATGTTCACGGCGCCTGTTGCCGAGCCCATGCCGAAGTAAGGGGGCACACCGCCTCTTTCGAAGGTCGCGGGGAACTCCAAGGCCACCCTGTCCGGGAAGACCTCTCCCGCCGCGATATCCTCCGCCTTTTTGACCCCGGGTATGCTCTCAGTCGGATCGTCCCATTCGACGTAGACGGCCAGCTCCGTGGAGTTGTGCATGGCCTTGACGGAGATGGAATCGACCGTCGGCGTATAGAGCCTCTGGCCCGCCACTATCTGCGGGACGAGGTAGAGGCTTACGAACGGGACGGAATCCCACGCCTTGCCGCGCGGGCCCGGCAGGGCGCCGTCGACGCGCGCGGCCCTTACGACGTTATCAGCCCCGGGCCTCTTGTAAGGGGCGTTGAGGGAGACCACGTAGTTCGCCACGTCCCTGCGCTGCTCGTCGGTCATCACCTTCTTGCTCACCGGGTCCGCGAAAGAGGGCATCTGCGTGCCGGGTATGCCGACGGTTATCCGGGTGTATACGGCGCCTGCGTCCGAGCCAGCCCTGAACGTCCAGCCCTTGGTCAGGTCCCTCGGCCACGTGCGCGCCCCCCAGTCGTCCTTGAGCCTCTTCTCCCCGTCGCCTCTGCCCTTTCGGCCGTGGCACCCGGAGCACCTGTCGAGATACAGCTCCCGGCCCCGTTCGAGCGACCCCCTGGTGGAGGAGACGCTCTTGAAGGCGACCGCCGGTGCCTCGGGCGCCTCCATCTCCGCAAGGGATTTTATATACGCGATGACGTCCGATATCTCCGCGCCGCCGAGGACGTCGGCCCATCCGGGCATGGAGGTATTGTTGAGCCCGTCCCAGCCGGGTATGGTGTCGTGCCGCCGCACCCCGGCTATCATCCTGCGGTAGTCCTCGTCGGTGGGCATAATCTCGTCATAGGGCGTGGACTTCCACTTGTACTCTCCCATGGTAAAGTCCCTAGGAGGCGGGTTCAGGTACCTCGCGGCGGGGCCGTCCCCCTCCCCTTCCCGGCCGTGGCACCACCAGCAGAGCCTCTCGTAGACCGTCCTGCCCTTCTCGACGTCCCCGGAGGCGTGAGCGAAGGATGGCGCTGTAAGGGCGAGCATGGCTATAAGGAAGAGCTTCTTCATCTGCGTCCCCTCCGCCTCTCTTTCCACGCCCTCGGCCTGTTGCCGGTGTAGTCGTAGATAAAGAGTATCACCTTCCAGACCTCCTCCTCGGAGAGGGTCCCCTCCCACGCGGGCATCATGGAGAGCTGCGGGGCGGCCTCGGCGGGCAGGCCCGGGCCGCCCTTTACCACGCGCCAGAATACGTAGGACTCGGAGAGCTGCGCTATCGTGTCCTTGCCGGTAAAAGGCAGGGGGGCCGGGAAGACGGCGCGCGCGTAGTGCCCCTTGCCGTCGAGCTTGTCCCCGTGGCAGAAAAAGCAGTTCCTGAAGTATATCTCGCCGCCCTGCCCGACGAGCGTACGGAACTTCTCCGGGTCTTCCCGCTCAAGGCCTCTCAGGGGGTTTTTGAGCGTGTTCAGCTCGAAGCTCCTGCCGTAGGCTTTTATCCTCGCGGGCGGGGCCGGGTGCACGGAGCGCAGCATGGCCGGCGGTGTGAAACCCGGTCTTATGAACGAATAGGTGAGAAGGCCGGCGGCAAGAGGCACGACCGCGAAGACCGCGTTCCTTATCATCCTCTTCGACGGGTCCTCGACGAGCGCCCTTACCGGGGCGAAGAGCTCTGCCGTGGATTCGTCGGTCGAGGTCATGACGAGCAGGACGGTCACCACGGCGAAGAACATGTACATGATGATGAGGCTCGAGGGTATGGGCTTGCCCAGGAGTACGCCCGGCGCCTTGAAGAAGCCGTAAATTACAGCCACGATTATGAAGAACTGCAGGAGTTTGGGTATCCTCATCACCGCCCCGCCTCCCGGCCCGCGGGCACGGGCTGCGGCGGGGCCACGGTGACCTCCACGCCCGCGAGCTCCTGCAGGTAGGCTATGACCGCCTCCACCTCCACGGGGGTCAGCCCTATGGCCGGGCCGGTCACGTCCGGCATGGGGCTCTCGGCATCCCCCGTGCCAGCCACACCGTAACCGGCCACCACGAAGGCCGAAGGCTCGACCATGGACTCCCTTATGTACGAGGCCGCGTCGGCGGCCCTGCCCTTGTACCTCTTGTCCTTTATCCTCTCGGCCGCCTTGAGGGCAACGCCGTCCAATAGCGGCGCCCTGCCGCCGACGGGGTTGTGGCACAGGGTGCACGACCCTTTGTTGTTGAATACTTGCGCGCCGAGGCGGATGAGCCCTTCTGTGTCCACGGGTATCGAGGCCGCGGGCGCGGGCGGCGCCGTTGACGGGGTCATCGGCGGGACGTACCAGACCGAGAAGGCGGTAAAGGCACCGATGACGAACAGGCCGAAGACGGCTACCTTGAGGAGGTTACTCATCCCCGGCCTCCTTCCACGCCGCCCCTTTCCCGGAGCTCAGGTGGTTGAGCCAGAATATGAAGATGACTATTGCCATGAATATGATGGTGCCCACGGAGACGACCTTCGCGGCGTAGGCGATGGTCGGGGTATAGGCGTCGGCGGAGTTGTCCTTGAGTACGGAGTAGACGTGCCAGTGCTGGCGTATGGCGGAGCGTACAAAGCCCATGAGCCCCATGAGCCATGTGAAAGAGACGGCTATCAGGAAGAGCGAGTACTGGCTCCGCTCGGGCATCCGCCCCCACTCGAAGCGCCCGGCGGGGCGCGCCCCCCTGAAGATGAAGAACTCGATGAGCATGCAGGAGACTATGACCGTAAGCGTGGTGGCG
Source organism: Thermodesulfobacteriota bacterium (assembly GCA_046757705.1). Taxonomy (GTDB): domain Bacteria; phylum Desulfobacterota; class GWC2-55-46; order GWC2-55-46; family GWC2-55-46; genus JBHHYT01. The sequence continues at coordinate 9,736 of JBHHYT010000009.1, read as the reverse complement.
ACCTGCGGCACCGAGGAGGCGACCTTGTAGACGGTGTTCGTGAAGTAGCCGTACCAGACGCCGAGGTAGACGATGTTCGCTACCGCCGCCACGAAGATGGCCGCCTGAGCCGCCTTGCCGTACGGGGCCCACCCGACCACGGCGGTCCTGCCGGAGCGCCTGTAGAGCAGGAAGCTCAGGAAGGTGAATATCAGCATTATGTTCACCGCCGTGTTCTTCGCCGGCATCAGCCCCAGAGGGGCGAGGTACGGGTGGTACTGCCCGCCGAGGGCGCGGGCCTCCCACGGCTTGAGGATAAGGGTGTGCGGGGTGAACCATACGAGGAAAGATACGGCTATGACGAAGGCGATGTACTTTACGTACTTCGTGTAGCGTGCCCCGCCCTCGCTCCTGCCCATGCCGCACCAGAGGTAGTAGTTGGCCGCGAGGAAGAGCGCCCCGATGAGCACCGCCTGTATGATGAAGAGCCACGCGAAGACGCCGCCCATGAGCGTTATGCCCATCTGCTGGCTGTACGAGTATATCTCGGCCGTAAGCCAGTACCCGGCAAAGGGCAGGGGCAGGAGCGCGCCTATGGCGATGAGGTTAGCGGTATAGCCCATCCAGTCGTAGTGCGCCCTCTCGGCCCTGGTGCGCGCGCTTATGAACCTGTACGCGGCGTATGCCCCGATGATGGAGCCGCCGTAGGCGATGTTCGCTACGAACCTGTGCAGGTTCATCGGGTTCCACAGGTGGTTGTGCACCGCGTACCAGATGTTGCCGTCGAAGGTGCCCCTTATGTCCACGCCGGCCGGGGACATCATGAAGGTGACCCACGCGTTGGCGATGAACATGAGCGTGCTCCCTATGGCGTTGAGCACCAGGCCCACGGTAAGGTGCGCCCATTTAAGGAAACCGGTATCCATCCGCCTCCAGCCGTAGTAGTAGACGTAAAGCGCCGTGGACTCGAGGAAGAAGATGAGGCCGTAGACGAGGAAGGTGGGGCCGAATATGCCTGAGAGGTACTTCACCACGCCCGGGTAGAAGACGAGCAGGCTCAGCAGGAGCAGGCCGCCCGTTATGGCGGTCATAGAGTAGGCGGTGAGGCTCACGCGCAGGAACTCGTAGGCGACCTCGTCGTATCGCCTGTCGCCCGTGTACATGCCCACCGCCTCCATGACGAAGACGAATATCGGCACGGCGAGCACGAAGGCGGCGAACCAGAGGTGCATCTGCGCGGCGCCCCAGACCATGACCCTCGGGTTCACGCCCCTCATCCGCGGGTAGTCGGACGCCTTCAGCTCCGGGGCGGGCGCGTAATGGGCCGCCGGGCCCGCGGAGACGGACTTCGCCAAGACCCCCCCGGCGGGGAACGTGGACGTCAGGGCCGCGGCCTTCGCCGGTGTGGCGTAGAAGACGGTCAGGCTCAAGAACAAGAGCGCCGGGACGATGACAAAGGCCGCGGCCCGCCCGAGCCCACGGGTCTTTTTATGGAGGTGTTGGAAGAAGGACATTCAACCCCGGAATAAAAATGACAGGCCCTGCGCTCCGAAGAGCAGGACGTCGAGGAAAAGGAAGAACGCGCCGAAGACGGCGAGCGTTATGACAAAGGCTATGCCGGATCTCATTCGTCCCCTCAATTATGGCCAAGGAACCGGTACAGGAACCATGCTATGCCGACAAGAACGGCGATGAAAAGCACGGGCCCGGCCGTGCTCCGTTTTTTCTCCATCCGCGCCACCCCCACCTGCCGTATTGACATTCCGCCCCGGCTGGATTAATCTTTAGGAAGCCTCTGGACAATTCTCCCTTGAATCCTTCAGAGACGAAAAAGAAAGATGCGGTCCTTCTTTTTCTCACATCTTCAATGTAATTCAGCCATCAAAAATGGCGGCACATCCATGTGCCGCACAAGGTCTGAACAGATCAGGCCTTCTCAGGACATGTCCATAATGCGATTGATGCGAGGCCGGGGCAGAATAAGCCCCGTCGATATCCTAATACTTCTGGGCGCGGCTGTAAACCTGGCCGTTATCGGCGCCATCGCCGCGCTCTGGATATTCCGGGCGCGCTGAGGCAGGCGCCTCTTTGCAACCGCCCGGGGTCTGCGGGCCTTCACCCACAGGACGGCACATTATACTCCGGCAAGGCCCTTTTTTACAAGCATCATCCCCGTGGCAGGGAAGGGTTTTTTGTTAAAACACGCGATGGGGCGGAACTTCCGCAGGCGATAACGGGGGAGCATGGCTGAGAGGGAGAAGACGATGGCCCTCGTCCTCGGGGTAGGCAACATACTCATGGGGGACGAAGGGGTCGGGGTCAGGGCGGTGGAGCTCTTCAGGAAGACGTACTCTCTGCCCGAGGATTGCGCCTGCATCGACGGCGGCACCGCGGGGGTATCCCTGCTCGACTACATGAAGGAGTTCGCCCACGTCGTCATCATCGACGCCATTTCATCCGGCGGCCCGCCGGCCGCCATCCGAAGGTTCAAGGGTGACGAGATAGACTGCGCGCCGCCCTCAAGGACGACCGCGCACCAGATAGGCGTCAAGGAGCTCATCGTCCTGGCCCGCTTCGAGGGCGCATCGCCAGACGTCAGGCTGATAGGGGTGGTGCCCGGGAGGATCGGCCCGGGCCTGCGCCTTTCGGCCCCGGTCGAGGGGGCGCTCCCGGAGGTCGCGCGCATGATAGCCAGGGAGCTTTCGGCCCTCGGCTTCAACGTACGGAAAAAAGAAGATGCACGAGATGGCGATAACGAGAAGCATGCTTGAGGCCGTGGGCCGCGAGATGGAGAAGAGCGTGCTGGAGCGCCTCAAGAGGGTCTCCATCCGTGTGGGCGAGCTTGCGGCCGTGGAGCCGGAGGCTCTCAGGTTCTGCTTCGAGGCGGCGGTGAAGGGCACGCCCATGGAAGGCGCGCTCCTCGATATAGAGGAGGTGCCCCTTACGGGCAGGTGCGCACCCTGCTCCGCCGACTTCCGCATCGACGGCTTCGCCCCGGTCTGCCCCCGGTGCGGCAATAGAGCGATAGAGCGGCTCACCGGCACGGAGCTCGACCTCGTCTCTATAGAGGCTGATTAGCGGGAGGGATACCGTATGCACGAGATCATCATAGAGGAGAAGATACTGGCGGAGAACTCGCGGCTCGCCGCGCAGAACAGGGCGTTGCTCAGGGGACGCGGGATCTACTCGGTAAACTTGATAAGCTCTCCGGGCGCGGGCAAGACCTCGCTCATCGAAAAGGCAGCACCGTACCTGAAGCAGGCCGTCGGGGGCTTCGCCGTGGTCGAGGGAGACCTCGCCACGGAGCTCGACGCCGAGCGAGTCGCCCGCCTCGGCGTGCCAGTCCGGCAGGTCAAGACCGGCAGGGCCTGCCACCTCGACGCGCACGACATAAGCCACGTCCTGGCGTGGGCCGGGGGGCTCGACGGCCTGCGGCTGCTCGTAATAGAGAACGTGGGGAACATGGTCTGCCCGGCGGAGTACGACCTCGGCGAGGAGATGAAGATAACGGTGTTGAGCGCCACCGAGGGCGATGACAAGCCCCTGAAGTACCCGGCCATCTTCGCCGCATCCACGGCGCTGGTGCTCAACAAGACCGACCTCATCCCGTACACCGACTTCAGCATGGGGAGGGCGCGGGAGAACGCCCTGCGGATAAACCCGTCGCTCAAGGTCTTCGAGACCTCGTGCAGGACCGGCGAAGGGGTGGAGGCCTTCAGCGCCTTTGTGGCGGGGTGCGCCGCCGGCGCGGCGGAATAAAAGGACGGAAAGGATGGAGCACGCAAGGATACGCATAACGGGTGTCGTGCAGGGCGTCGGGTTCCGCCCGTTCGTCTACAACCTCGCCTCGTGCCTGGGGCTTACCGGCTACTGCCACAACGACTCCGAAGGCGTGGTCATAGAGGTGCACGGCAGCGGCCTCGAGGGCTTCGTTGAAAAGCTCAAGACCTGCGCCCCTCCGCTGGCATGGATAGAGAGCCTTACGGTGACGCCCGCGCAAGAGGACGCCGCCTGCGCGGGCTTCGCCATAAGGGAGAGCGTGAGGCTGGAAGGAAAATCTGTGCTCGTCTCGCCCGACATCTCGCTATGCGGCGACTGCCTATGCGAGATGCTCGACCCGCGGGACCGCAGGCACCTCTACCCGTTCATAAACTGCACCAACTGCGGCCCCCGCTACACGATAGTAAAGGACATACCCTACGACAGGCCCTCTACCACCATGGCACCCTTCAGGCTATGCGAGGCGTGCGAGAAGGAGTACCACGACCCCGGCGACCGCCGCTTCCACGCGCAGCCCAACGCGTGCCCTGAGTGCGGCCCGCAGGCGTGGCTTGCCCGAAAGGGCGATGTCGCGCCCATGGACGGCCGGAGGAACTTCGAGGCGGTAAGGCAGGCGCAGGGGCTTCTCAAGGCAGGCGCCATCATCGCCATAAAGGGCATCGGCGGCTTCCACCTCGCCTGCGACGCGGAGAACGGCGAGAGCGTCAAGAGGCTAAGGGACGCCAAACGCCGGCCATTCGCCGACGATACGTCAACGGGCTCCAACAAGCCCTTCGCGGTCATGTCCCCGTCCATGGAGGAGGTGCTGAGGTTCGCGAAGGCGAACGCCGAGGAGAAGGGGCTGCTCGAAGGCAGGGCGCGCCCGATAGTGCTCCTCGAAAAACGTCCGTCCACGCCCATCTCCTCGCTCGTCTCTCCGAACAACCGCTGCTTCGGCGTCATGCTCCCGTACACGCCCCTGCACCACCTGCTCTTCAGGGACGCGGACTTCACCGCGCTCGTGATGACGAGCGGCAACATTGCCGACGAGCCGATAACCATAACCAACGAAGAGGCGGCCGGGCGGCTCTCGGAGATAGCGGACTACCTGCTCCTCCACGACCGCGGGATATACATGAGGGCGGACGACTCGATAGCGCGCGTACGCTCCGGCAGGCCGCGCATCCTGAGGAGGGCGCGCGGCTACACCCCGGAGCCGATAGCCCTCGGCGAGGAGATGGACGAGATACTCGCCTGCGGCGGGGAGTTGAAGAACACATTCTGCATCACCAAAGGCAGACGGGCCATCGTGAGCACGCACATAGGGGACCTGAAGAACCACGCCGAGATGGAATTCTTCAGGGAGACGCTCGCCAACCTCGCCAAGACGTTCCGCTCCATGCCCGTTATACTCGCCCACGACATGCACCCGGACTATCTGAGCACACGCTTCGTGCGCGAGTACGCACGGGAACGCGACATCCCGGACGGGCGCGTCATAGCCGTACAGCACCACCACGCCCACGTGGCGGCCTGCATGGCGGAGCACGGGATGGAGGGCCCGGTGATAGGTATAGCGTTCGACGGCACCGGCCTCGGCACGGACGGCAACATCTGGGGCGGGGAGTTCATGACAGCACAGATGAAGGGTTTTACGAGGGAGGCGCACCTGGCCTACCTCCCCCTCCCGGGCGGGGACAGGGCGGCAAGGGAGCCGTGGAGGATGGCGCTCTCGTACCTCTTCCACGCGTTCGGGGACGAAGCGGCGCACAGGGCCCCCCTGCTCTTCAAGAGGCTCACGGAGAAGGAGGCCTCGGTCGTTGCCCATATGATAAGGCGCGGGATAAACTCGCCGCTCACTTCGAGCATGGGCAGGCTCTTCGACGCCGTATCCTCCATCGCCGGGGTAAGGGACAGGATAACCTTCGAGGCCGAGGCCGCGATGGAGCTTGAAGCCGTTGCCGGACCGGATACAACGGGGGAGCGGCCTTACCCCTTCGAGACGGCCGGGGCCGCCCCGGCGCTCATAGACGTGCGCCCGGTGATAAGGGCGGTCGTGAGGGACGTTGCCAGAGGCGTGGGCGCACAGACCATCTCAAAGAGGTTCCACGCCACGGTGGCGGAGATAATCGTGTCGACGGCAAAGGGGATCAGGAGCAAGAGCGGCCTCGGCGTGGCCGTGCTCAGCGGGGGCGTCTTCCAGAACCAGCTCCTTACGGGGCTTGCGCAGGCGCGGCTCGCCGAAGAGGGCTTCGACGTATACACGCATGAACGGGTGCCCGCCAACGACGGGGGGATATCCCTCGGGCAGGCGGCGGTGGCGTGGGCGCGCGTAAAGGAGGGAGGATAAGATGTGCCTTGGCATACCTGGAAGGATAACCGAGATTGACGAGACGACGGCGAAGGCCGACGTGGCGGGCACCCGCAGGGAGGTAAGCCTCCGGCTCATAGACGGGGTTGGCGTCGGGGACTACGTCATCGTGCACGCCGGGTTCGCCATAGAGAAGCTGGACACGGAAAAGGCCCTCGAGACCATGCGCCTGATAGACGAGGTGACGCGCGGATGAGGTACATAGACGAGTTCAGGCGCAAGGCCGGGGCGCAGGCCGTGCTCGACAGGATACGCGCGGTATCGAAAAAAGAGGTCAGCCTGATGGAGATATGCGGCACGCACACCCACTCCATCTCGCGCTACGGCATAAGGGAAGGGTTGCCGCCCAACATACGCCTCATCTCCGGGCCGGGCTGCCCGGTCTGCGTAACGTCGGCATCCGACATAAACAGGATAATAGAGTTCAGCCGCTCCCGGAAGGACGTCGTCATAGCGACATTCGGCGACATGATGAGGGTGCCGGGCTCGCACTCCACGCTTCAGGAAGAGAAGGCGCGCGGCGGCGACGTAAGGGTAGTCTACTCGCCGCTCGGCTCGCTCGACATAGCGCGCGCAAACCCCTCGAAAGAGGTCGTACTCTACGCCGTGGGCTTCGAGACGACCGCGCCGACCGTCGCCTCCACCATCATGACGGCAAAGGAGGAGGGTATCGGGAACCTCTCCGTGCTCTCCCTGCACAAGCTCACGCCCCCGGCCATGAGGGCGCTGCTCGACGGGGGCGAGGTGCGTATAGACGGCTTTATCGCCCCCGGCCACGTAACGGCGATAATAGGCGCCGCGGCCTACGAGTTCCTCTCGACCGAGTACCGCTCGCCGTGCGTGGTGGCGGGCTTCGAGCCCCTCGACGCGCTCATGGGCATACTCATGCTCGTGCGCCAGCTCGAAGAGGGCAGGTGCGCCATAGAGATAGAGTACGACAGGGTCGTGCGCCCGGAAGGCAACCTCAAGGCGCAGTCGGTCATCGAAGAGTTATTCGAGCCGGCGGACAGCGCCTGGCGGGGCATCGGAGTGATACCCGCAAGCGGGCTTGCCATAAGGGAAGCGTACGCGGAGTTCGACGCGCAGCGGAGGTTCTCGATACCCGCCGGGCAGGAAGCCGAGCCCGCCGGGTGCTGTTGCGGCCGTGTCCTGAAGGGGCTGATAACGCCGGACAAATGCCCCCTGTTCGCGAAGGCCTGCACGACCGCCACCCCCGTGGGCCCGTGCATGGTCTCTTCCGAGGGGACGTGCGCCGCGTACTTCAAATACAGAAAGGCATACTGAATATGACTGAAGAGAAGAAGATACTGCTCGGCCACGGCAGCGGAGGGGTGCTTACCCACACGCTCATCTCGGAGGTCTTCGCAAAGGCCTTCGACAACCCGCTGCTCTCCCCGCTCAACGACCAGGCCGTATTCTCCATGCCCGCCCGTCGTCTGGCCTTTACGACCGACTCCTACGTCGTCTCGCCGATCTTCTTCCCCGGAGGCGACATCGGCAAGCTCTCGGTATGCGGCACCGTAAACGACCTGGCCGTGGGCGGGGCGCGCCCCGTCTACATGAGCGCCTCCTTCATAATAGAAGAGGGCATGCCGCTCGGCGATCTCGAGCGCGTGGCCGAGTCGATGGCCGCTACGGCCAAAGAGGCCGGCGTGCTCATCATCACAGGGGACACGAAGGTGGTGGAGCGCGGCAAGGGGGACGGGGTCTTCATAAACACCGCGGGCATAGGCGTGGTCCCGGACGGGATGGAGCTATCGCCCTCTCTCATAAGGCCGGGCGACGTGGTCATCGCCTCCGGCGACATCGGCGACCACGGCATAGCCATCATGACGCACCGCGAGGGCATCGAGATGGACGTGCCCGTTAAGAGCGACTGCGCCCCGCTGCACGCGCTCGTCGCCGAGATGCTCTCCCGAAACGGATGGAACGCGGGCATAAAGGCCATGAGGGACCCGACCAGAGGGGGGCTTGCGACGATACTCAACGAGTTCGCCTCCGCCTCAGGCTGCGGCTTTCTCATAAGGGAGGACGCCGTGCCCGTAAAAGAGGCGGTGCGCGGCGCGTGCGAGCTCCTCGGCTTCGACCCGCTCTACCTCGCCAACGAAGGCAAGCTCGTCGCCGTGGTGGCGAAGGAAGACGCGGAGGGAACACTCGCGGCGATGAGGCGGAGCCCTCTGGGGGCCGGGGCCGCCATCATCGGAGAGGCGATAGAGAAGCCGGCGGGAAAGGTGCTCCTCGAGACCTCCATAGGCAACCGCCGCATACTCGACATGCTCTCCGGGGCGCAGCTCCCGAGGATATGCTGATGGAGGGGGTGTCCTCCCCTTCGGGGAGAAAAAGTGTTGTGATAATTTCAACGCCGTAGAAATCCCCCTCGGTCCCCATTCTTAAAGGTGGGAGGATTGACGCTGTCATTCTGAGAGAGCGAAGCGACCGAGGAATCCCTGGGCCTGTTGAGTGGAACAAAAAAACGAGATTCTTCACTTCGTTCAGAATGACACGATGGAAGGCCTGTTGTATTTGATAATAGACGGGTGATTCAGGCGGGTTCAGGGTTGCACCCTGAACCCGATATTTCAAACCGGCCGCCACCTCAAGATGTACCGATGCATCTGATTTTCAGACGGCGGGGTATATCGAACCTTCCGGTTCAGGTTTCAAACCTGAACCTGCAAAAGAAACTCGTTGGAAAGGTTGTTTGTTTTTAAAAACAAACCGGGTGATTAGAGCGAGCGGCGCTTTGGGAAGAGCGGGTGAGCGCGCCGGGGTGGTCCTCAGGTCGCGCAGCGGCCTTAAACGGGACGCGCGAGCGGGGAAGAGGCGGCCCCAGCTGAGCGAGCCTAATCACCGGAGCGCCCCGCGTGCAGGGGCGCAAACGGCATTGATGCGACCCGGCGCGCTCCCTCTCCCCGAAGGGGAACTCTCAAATGACAAATACAAATCCCCGGTGCGGGTTCAGGGTGCAACCCTGACCCGCGAACAGGTTGCCGCGCCGCTTTCGCCCCCTCACCTCAAATCGAGGATGACCTTCAATACGCCCTTCCTGGCGGCGTACTCCAACGCCTCCACGCCCTGCTCTATCGGAAAGACCTTCGATATGAGCGGGGAGACGTCTACCTTCTTCTCCGCAAGCGCGGCGATGGCGGGCTTGAACGGGCCGCACCGCGAGCCGATGACCGTTATCTCGTCTATGACCACCCGGTTCAGGTCAACGCCGGAGCGCCCGGCCACGGTCGTCTTCAGGACGACCACGCCGCCGGGCCTCGTGAGCCTTACCGCCTCATCGAAGCCCTCCGCGCTTCCGGTGCAGTCCACTGTCATATCGAAGTCGGCAAGCCCCTGGGCGCCGAGCGCGGTCTTTATCCCGCGCCCGGATAGGATGGAGAGCTTCTCCGGATGGCGTCCCACGGCGACGAGATCGCAGCCGCGCGTTGAGAGCGCCTGGGCCACGAGCAGGCCCAATCTGCCGTCCCCGAGCACGCAGACCCTCTCGCCCGCGCCCACGTTGACCTGCTCCGTTATCTCGAAGGCCGCGGCAAGTGGCTCTATGAAGACCGCCTCTTCGTCTGTTATCCCGTCGGGCAGGGGGTGGAGGTTCCTGACCGGAAGGGTAAGGTAGTCGGC
>JBHHYT010000008.1:0-38033 GCA_046757705.1 Thermodesulfobacteriota bacterium | reverse complement strand
ACCGGGGCCTGCACGGCGAAGCCGAAGTACGGCGGTATGTTCGTCTTTAGCACGTACATGGCGAGCGCGAGTATACCCATGGCGAGCACGCCGCCGAGAACGCCCTGGGCGACCCCTTCGAGGAAGAACGGCATCTTTATGTAGGCGTCCGAGGCCCCCACGAGCCTCATTATCTCTATCTCGTCCTTCCTCGCGTAGACCGCGAGCCTGATGGTGTTCGAGATTATGAAGACCGTGGCAGCGGCGAGGAAGATGCCTATGAAGAGGGCTCCCAGCTCGAGGAACCTCAAGAACGACGAGAACTTCTCCGCCCACTCCCTGCTGTACTGCACCTCTTCGGCCCAGTCCAGAGCCTTGAGCTTCGCCACGAGAGAATCCACCTTTTCCGGGTCGGAAGTGATGCCGTCAAGCTTTATCTCGAGGGAGGCCGGCAGGGTGGCAGGGTCGACGCCCTCGAGGATGGACTCGTGCCCCTTCATCCCCCTTCTGAGCTCCTCGAAGGCCTCCTTCTTCGATATGTAGACTACCGACCTTACGCCCTCCATGGCGAGGACCGCCTTCTTGAGCCTCTTCGGCGCGGGGGCGGATGCCTTTACGTAGACCGCCACCTGCGTCCTGTCGCCCCAGGTGGAGAGCGCGCCGTTGACGTTGATGAAGACGAGCAGGAAGAGAGAGAATATGGCCAGCGAGAAGCCGAGCGTGACGGCGGTAAAGATGGTGGTGGAGCGGTTTGCCTTGAGCGAACGCACCGCGTCGGAGAGCATGTAGAGGAGGTCTGTGGCCGAGGCGCCCATCAGTCGGAGACCCTCCCGTGCTCGAGATGGACGCACCTTCTGGCGAACCTCTGTATCAGGGCCTTGTCGTGGGTCGCCACCACGACGGTGGTGCCGCGGTTGTTGACCTCCCTGAACAGCTCCACGATCTCGAAGGCGAGCTCCTCGTCGAGGTTGCCCGTGGGCTCGTCGGCCAGTATTATGGCGGGCTCCTTTACAAGGGCGCGCGCGATGGCGACCCTCTGCTGTTCTCCGCCGGAGAGCATCTGGGGCTTGAAGTTGGCCCTGTGCTGGAGCTTTACGTAGGAGAGCATCTTCTGCACGCGGTTGCGCGTCTGCCTCGGGCTTACGCCCATGACGCGCAAGGACAGCGCCACGTTCTCGAAGACCGTCCTGTTGGTAAGCAGCTTGAAGTCCTGAAAGACGAAGCCCGTCCTGCGCCTAAGGTTCGTGATCTCCTTCGGCGGTATCTTGAAGTAGTTCCTGCCGTCGATTATGAGCTGGCCTTCCGAGGGGCTCTCGGAGCCGAACATTATCTTGAGGAGGGTTGTCTTTCCGGCCCCCGAGGGGCCGGTGATGAAGAGGAACTCGCCCTTGCCTATCTTGAGCGTTACGTCCCTGAGCGCCGGGGTGCCGCCTTCGTAATCCTTTGAGACGTGGTACATCTGTATCATAGAGGAAAAAGGCCGGGGGGGCCGGGGGTTTTACGGGGTGCGCCCGTCTGGGGCCTGGCAGCGGCCTGAACGGGCGGACCGGGTTAACGAGCTGGAAAAATGTTTATTTTTTAACGGCTTGCCTGAACACTCGAAGTACGGATTATTATCCCAGTTGAGGTATTTGATGTCAAGGGTTAATAGGGAAAACGCCGGGGGTGGGGTGGATTCCGCCCGTTGCGGGGGTTGCCGGTGGGGCTGCCGGGGACAGGACCGTCAGGTCCGCGTCTCCGGGCCCTTGAACCCCAGGACCCTGCCCCACAGGAACAGCAGCCTTGCCGCGTAGAGGAGCGTCCTCGAGCTTATAAGGTAGTACCCCCCAGAGACCTTTACCTGCCCCGTGGCGACGAGCCTCTGGAGCCGGGCGTCTATCATGGCACCGGCCTGATAGGCGTCCGATAGCCCGGAGTCGCCCTTTCCCCCCGAGTATATATCGCACAGTATCCTGACGCGCCTTGCCGTCTCGCTCATATTGAAGAGGTGGAAGTAGCAGTAGCAGAGGGCAAGGTAGACGACCGCAGCGTAAGCGATGGAAGAAAGCAGCTCCGCTGCGGACAAGCCCGACAGATAGACCGCCCACAATATATACCCCACGGGGACAATACCCGAGAAGCAGCAGAGCACGGGGACGAACTGGCGAGCCAGACGCCGGGAAATAAAGGGTATCCTGTTGAGGACGCAATGGAGCGCCAGCATAAGCGCCGGAGTAGCCGCAAGAACCAGAAGAAATCCGAGAAAACCCTTGTGCCCCATACCTACCCGCCTCCTTGAGGGAGCCCCAAAAGCCTCCTGAAGGCCTTGAAGAACCTGACCATGAGCACCGCCGATGAGGAAAGGGAGTACCCTTGCGGGGATTCCCTCAGCATGCCCGACTCAAGGAGGTCCCTTATCCTCGGCTCCAGGAGGGAGCCGTCGTCGAAGCTCTCGACAAGGGAGCTCCGTATCACGCCTCTCCTGCTCGAATCTATGATAAGCAGGAAGAGCAGCGAAGGGGAGAGGGCCTCGATAGCCGGGTAGGTCAGGACGTATGAGGACGAAAGTGCCAGGTTCAACAGATAAACGGCGGCTATCTCTTCGGGTGTGGCCACGGGCAGGCCGCCCGAGACGGTCAGGGCCAGCCCGGCGAGGGCGGCGATAAAGGGGATGAGGATATAGATGCAGATAAGCGCAAAAGGCCTGTTGCCCGGCTTCCTGATGCGCCAGACGGCGACATGGATCGCGGTGGAGAGCATAAACAGCAGCACGGCGGTAACGAATATGAACTTCATTGCGCACCCTTGATGGCCCAGGCCGCCGCCAGCCCTACCTCTTCGACAGAGAGCGGCGCGGCCAGACTAAAAACGCAGCATCCAACGCTCATAACCTGCTGTTCCGGACGGCTATGCGCCTCTGCTCCTCTTTTTTTTCATCTTCTCCGAGCAGCCCGTAAAGATTGGCCAGAAGCATGTGGTTCCTCCACCCCTTAGGGTTTTCCCTTATGTTCCTTTGGACCTCCGCCATGTACGCCCCCATCGAGCTCAGGGCGGTACGCCTGAATGAGGTACCGGCGGGTTTTACGAAGTCATAGCCGTATCTCTCGATAAGGCCGGCGTTGGCCGGGGTGCGCCTTACGTATACCATGGCGACGTCGTCCCAGAAGACCAGCGCCATCCGCGCCTCCACGCCTGGGGTCAGGAAGTACCTTACGTTGCCGTCGGAATAGCTTACGACCGCGAAGTCGATACCGTTCCTGTCCAGCACATAATTGAAGTCGCTCTTCTTGAGCACCCGCTCCGTTCTGCGCAGCTCCGTGTAGAGCTCGGCCCTGCCGTCGATATAGACCCTGCTCTCCGGATAGGTCCTCCAGAGCAGATAGCCTCCGAGCTCGTAGGAGTTGTACATATTGCCCTTTATGCCCGCATCCTTTATGAACCTTACGGACCTCTCCGGAAGCCAGTTCTCCCTTATCCCTGCCCCCCACCACCCGGTGCGCATGAGGCCGCCTACCGTAAAGTAGGAGACCGCCACGATGAGCGCCACGCACGCCGCCGCCGGCAAGGGGCCGCTTAAAACACGCGCTCCGGCCCGGCCGGCCCTGGTCTCCGAGAGCCGGTCCTTCAGGTCGTTCAGATAGACGGCCACGAAAGGGAGCACGGCGAGAGCCCAGAGGGGGACGTTCCTCTTGTGCTTCAAGGCCATGTAAGAAAAGGCGAGGAAGATGAGGAGATGGGCGACCGGGGCCCGCCTGATGTTGAGCAGTATGATGAGCGCGGATGCGGCGAAAGAGATGAAGAACAGTGCGTGGTTGCTCCAATCCGGCGGCGCGAACTCGTCGATGGCAAACCGGCTTATCTCGCCGATCACAGACAAAGGGAAGGTAAACGCGTGGTAGGTGTTAGGGTTCAGCAGCATCGCCGCCCCGGTGACTGCCGTTATCAGGAGCAGGAAGCCGAAGCCGGAGGGGCCTTTCCTGTCTGTGCCTCCCCTGCCCGATACGAGCGCGAAGAAAGAGCCTGTAAGGTACGCCCCCGTTATGCCGAGGCCGAGCAGGGCCGTGTACTGCATGTTGACCCATACGACCATTATCGCCGGCAGCAGCCACAGGGACCTCCTGCCAGTCGTGGCCAGACGGAAGTCCTCGAGCGTCAGGAGATACAGGGATATGAACAGGAAGCCGAAGAGCTCCGGGCGCTCGAGCAGCCTCCAGCTTATGAAGACAGCGGCAAGCAAGACCGAAGGTACAGCGATATAGAGGTGCACGCGCCTTTTGAGCAGGTGGGCGTACAGGACGGCGCATACGGAAACGACGAGCACCACCTTGTATAAGGTAAGGGCCGCAACGCCCCCGGCAAGGTACACAAGGTATATGATTACGCCGAAGAGCCACTCCTGGGCGATCCACGGCTTTCCGTAAGCGGTATGGGAAAAGATATCGTGTCCGGGCACGGCGTGCGTACGCAGGATATACTCACCGGTCTTGAGGTGGAACCAGACATCGTAGTCGTATATCTTGCAAAAAGATAGGAAAAAGATGAAGAGGAAGAGGCAGCCGGTGAGGATGAAGAAGATGGATTTACGCTCGGACATTTTTTTGCTTCCCGTTCCGGAGATGGAGGCATCTGGTACGCCCTGAAGATATCAACCGGGATGAAGTACGTAAAAAAGGAGATCTCCGCCTACGACGACCCCATTTAACAGGTAGTTCCGGCCGAGACAGGCGGGCCTACACTGGCGGACCAACACTGGCAGATTAACACAGGGGGCCCCGGGCTGCCATACCTTCTTTAAGATACCCCCGGACAGGGCGGGCCTGCCTTGAATTCAAAAGGGCTGATTCCTTTCGGAATCAGCCCCTTAGAGTCTGGCGGGGCCGACGGGACTCGAACCCGCGCCCTCTGGCTTGACAGGCCAGCGTTATAACCAACTTAACTACGGCCCCGTTTTAAAAACTGTGGTAAGGATGTCAAAAATGGTAGGCGGAACAGGTTTCGAACCTGTGACCCCAGCCTTGTAAGGGCTGTGCTCTGCCTGCTGAGCTATCCGCCCGTATAAACTTTATAGGCTAATTTAAGGGCAAAATAAGCTCCCCGTCATTTATTGACGGGGAGCTTTGATTTTTACCAGCTTTCAGGGCGGATGTCAAGGTAAATCGGCCCCTGACAACGGCCCGGCTCAGTGCCTTATGACGGAGTCGTCGTGCACGGCCCCGGACGCGGGGCCCTGGGACTTCTCGAAAGAATCCTTGGGCACCTTGAATATCTCCTCGGCGCTCTTGACGTTGAGCGCCTGGACGAGGACCTCGTCCATGTGCTTGACTACACAGGTCTGCACCTTCTTGAGTATCTGGGCGGGTATCTCCTTGAGGTCCTTCTCATTGTCCGCCGGGATGAGCACCTTGGGGATGCCGGCCCTGTGCGCGGCCAGAAGCTTCTCCTTGAGCCCGCCGATGGGGAGCACCTTGCCCCTGAGGGTGATC
Organism: Thermodesulfobacteriota bacterium; assembly: GCA_046757705.1. Classification (GTDB taxonomy): domain Bacteria; phylum Desulfobacterota; class GWC2-55-46; order GWC2-55-46; family GWC2-55-46; genus JBHHYT01. The sequence continues at coordinate 32,592 of JBHHYT010000008.1, read as the reverse complement.
TCGCCGGTCATGGCCACACCCTTGGATACGGGCACCCTTATAAGCGCGGAGGCGATGGCCGTGGCCATGGTGATGCCCGCGGAAGGGCCGTCCTTGGGGATGGCGCCTTCGGGTACGTGGATGTGTATGTCGAGCTTCTGATAGAAGTCCTTCTCAAGGCCCAGCTCGGAGGCGCGGCTCCTGATGTACGTCATGGCCGCCTGGGCGGACTCCTGCATGACGTCGCCGAGCTTACCGGTTATGATGAGCTTGCCCTTGCCTGGCACGATGGCGACCTCTATTGCGAGGAGCTCGCCACCGGCCTCTGTCCACGCAAGGCCGGTGGCGACACCGATCTCGTCGGCCTGCTCTATCATGCCGTAGCGGTAAGGGGGCACGCCGAGGTACCTGGCGAGGCTCTTCGGTGTGATGGCCACCCTGGTGTCCCTGCCCTTCTTGATTATCTCCTTGGCGGCCTTGCGGCACAGCGTGGCCGTCTGGCGTTCGAGGTTCCTCACGCCGGCCTCTTTCGTATACCGCCTTATGACCGTCAGTATGGTGCTCTTCTTCAGGTCGAGGTTCTTCTCCGTAAGGCCGTGCAGCTTAAGCTGCTTGGGCAGGAGGAACTTCTCCACGATGGAGAGCTTCTCGAGCTCCGTGTAGCCGGGTATCCTTATAAGCTCCATCCTGTCGAGGAGCGGATAAGGTATGCCCTGCATGGAGTTGGCGGTCGTTATGAACATTATCTTCGACAGGTCGTAATCGCAGTCGAGGTAATGATCGCTGAAGGTGTGGTTCTGCTCCGGGTCGAGGACCTCGAGCAGCGCCGAGGCCGGGTCCCCCCGGAAGTCGTGGCTCATCTTGTCGACCTCGTCGAGGAGGAAGACCGGGTTGTTGGAGCCGGCCTTCTTGAGCGACTGGATTATCTTGCCGGGCATGGAGCCTATGTAGGTCCGCCTGTGGCCGCGTATCTCGGCCTCGTCCTTGACCCCGCCGAGCGAGAGGCGCACGAAGTTGCGTCCCGTGGCGCGGGCTATGGACTTGGCAAGAGACGTCTTGCCGACGCCGGGAGGGCCCACGAGGCAGAGTATCGGCCCCTTCATCTCTTCGACGAGCCCCCTGACGGCGAGGTACTCGATTATCCTCTCCTTGACGGTCTTCAGGCCGTAGTGGTCCTCTTCGAGGACGCGCTCGGCCTCTTCGAGCTCCTTGTTCTCTTCGGTGCCGTGCTTCCACGGCAGGCTTACGAGCCAGTCGATGTAGTTCCTCGAGACCGTCGCCTCGGCGGACATGGGGCTCATCAGCCGGAGCTTCTTCATCTCCTGCTTCGCCTTGCGGGTGGCCTCCTTGGACATCTTCTTGCTCTTTATCTTCTCCTCGAACTCGTGTATCTCGCTCTTGAAGTCGTCCTTCTCACCGAGCTCCTTCTGGATGGCCTTCATCTGCTCGCCGAGGTAGTACTCCTTCTGGGTCTTCTCCATCTGGCGCTTGACCCGCTGGCGTATCTTCTGCTCCACCTCGAGTATCTCGATCTCGTTCTCCATGATGGAGTAGAGACGCTCGAGCCTCTTGGTGGGGCTCGATATGATGAGCAGCGCCTGCTTGTCCTCGAGCTTGATGGTAAGATGCGAGGCTATCGTGTCCGCGAGCCTGCCCGGGTCCTCTATGGAGGAGATGCTCATTATCATCTCCGGCGGCACGCGCTTGTTGAACTTCACGTACGACTCGAAGGACTTTACCACAGAGCGCACGAGCGCCTCGGTCTCCACGGTCTCATCGAGGCCCTCCTCGACCTCGTCGACGTTGACCATGAAGCATTCGTCCTCGGAGATGAAGTCCTTTATGCGCGCCCTCTTTTTGCCCTCGACGAGCACCTTGACGGTGCCGTCGGGCAGGCGCAGGAGCTGGAGGATGGTGCCGAGCGTGCCGACGTCGTAGATGTCCGACGGGCCCGGCTCCTCAGTCTTGGCCTTCTTCTGAGCGGCAAGGAGAATGGACTTGTCGTTGCTCATGGCGTATTCAAGGGCCTTTATGGACTTCTCCCTTCCCACGAACAGGGGCACGACCATATATGGGAAGATGATAATATCCCGAAGAGGTATCAACGGAACTACTGATTTGTCTTTCATCAAGTTTTTTCCTCCCTTATTTCCCTTGAGAAAAGAAAGCATTTTTCCTTCCGGTACCACGCTTTGTTTCCCCGGGGCATACCGCCCAAGGGCTCAGGCCGTCTCCGCGGCCCTGTTGCCGTAGACGATAATCGGCCTGGCCTTGTCAAGGATGACGTCCTCGTTTATGATGCACTCCTTGATGTTTGACTGCGACGGAATCTCGTACATAGTCTCGAGCATCACGTTCTCGAGTATCGCACGCAGGCCCCTTGCCCCCGCCTTGCGCCTCATCGACTCCCTTGCAACGGCAGAGAGGGCGCCGTCGGTGAACTTGAGCTTTACGTTCTCGAACTCGAAGAGCTTCTGGTACTGCTTTATGATGGCGTTCTTGGGCTCCATGAGTATCTTTACGAGGTCCTGCTCCGAGAGCTCGTCGAGCACCGCGACCACGGGCAGACGCCCCATGAACTCCGGTATAAGCCCGTAGCGCAGGAAGTCCTGCGGCTCGACATCGTGCATGAGCTTGGCGAGGTCCGGGTCTATGAACGGCTTGTCGTTCTCGGCGTTAAAACCCACGGCCCTCTTGCCCACCCTCTGCGAGATGATGGTATCGAGGCCGGTGAAGGCTCCGCCGCAGATAAAGAGGATGTTGGTGGTGTCCACCTGCAGGAACTCCTGCTGGGGGTGCTTCCTGCCGCCCTTGGGCGGCACGTTCGCCACCGTGCCCTCGATTATCTTGAGCAGGGCCTGCTGAACGCCCTCGCCCGATACGTCCCTCGTTATCGAGGGGCTGTCGCTCTTGCGCGAGATCTTGTCTATCTCGTCGATGTAGACGATGCCCTTCTGGCACCTCTCGATGTCGTACTCGGCGTTCTGGAGCAGGCTCAGGATGATGTTCTCGACGTCCTCGCCCACGTAGCCGGCCTCCGTAAGGGTGGTGGCGTCGGCTATGGTGAACGGCACGTTCAATATCTTTGCGAGCGTCTGCGCAAGGAGGGTCTTGCCGGAGCCCGTGGGCCCGACTATCATTATATTGCTCTTCTGAAGGTCCACGTTGCCGAGCGCCACCTTGCTCTCGATCCTCTTGTAGTGGTTGTGCACGGCGACCGAGAGCACCTTCTTGGCGTGTTCCTGGCCCACGACATACTCGTCGAGTATGTCCTTTATCTCCATGGGCTTGGGGATGGTGTGCTCCCTTTTCTTGAACTCTTCCTTTTCGTACTCCTCGGCGACTATATCGTTGCAGAGCTCGATGCACTCGTCACAGATATATACCATCGGGCCGGCGACGAGTTTCCTTACCTCGTCCTGCCCCTTGCTGCAGAAAGAGCAGCTCAAATAACTACCGCTTTTCTTGTTCCCTGACATCCGGTTCTCCTTCAGACAGAACTGAAACCGGCTGTTATCCCGGCCATTGACCGTTATCATCACGGGCGGGTACAGCCTCGAGTAAACGCCGCTTTTCGGCAGCGTCTACTCCGGTTTGAGAGTTTCCGTCGTTATTCTTTTTTCTATAACCTTATCAATTATACCATATTCAAGGGCCTGTTGACCACTCATAAAAAAGTCCCTCTCGGTATCCTTGTGGACCTTTTCCAGGCTCTGGCCGGTGTGCCTGCTCATGATGTTAGCAAGCTCCTCGCGTATCCTCAGTATCTCGCGGGCCTGGATGTCTATATCGGTGGCCTGACCCTGCGCCCCGCCCAGAGGCTGGTGGATGAGTATGCGCGCGTTCGGGAGGGCGAACCTCTTTCCGGCGGCCCCTCCAGCAAGCAGGAGCGCACCCATGGAGGCCGCCTGACCGATGCAGATGGTGGATACGTCAGGCTTCACGTACTGCATGGTGTCGTAGATGGCAAGCCCGGCGCTGACAAGGCCGCCAGGGGAGTTGATATAGATGTTTATGTCCTTTTCAGGGTCCTCGGACTCGAGGAAGAGGAGCTGGGCGACCAGGAGGTTCGCCACGTTGTCGTCAACGCCGCTCCCAAGGAATATTATCCTGTCCTTCAGGAGCCTGGAGTAGATATCATAAGCCCGCTCACCGCGGCCGGACTGTTCTACCACCATCGGGATTAAAGTCATGTACCCTCCGTTCGCTATTTATTTTACCCTGCAGGGCCCTCGTCTTAGCTGGCCGCCTTGCTGGAGCCGATGATGATGTCGAAGACCTTCTCGTGCTTCAAGCCGTCCTTTACGACGTCAAGCGCGTTCTCCTGCTTGATGCGGGTCATCAGGGCGTCGAAGGTCACTCCACGGGATTCGGCCAGACGCTTTACCGAAGCATTAATCTCCTCATCGGTAACTTCCACCCTCTCTTGAGCAGATATTGAGTCGAGTACGATATCTTCCCTTACCTGCCTTTCTGCGACCTTCCTGTACTTGGCCTTGAGCTCGTCGGGTGAGAGGCTGCGGTCCTCTATGTTGCCGCCGCCCTGCTTCATGCTGTTAAGGACGTTGCCGAGGGTGGCCGAGAGGTACCTGTTGATCATCGCGTCGGGGACGTCGAAGGTATGCGCCTTCAAGAGCTTGTTGAGTATCTCGTTCTTGAGCTTCTCCTTCTGCTGCGCCTCCTTGACACCCTTGAGCTCTTCCCTCATGCGGGTGCGCAGGGCCTGTTCGCTTTCGCACTCGACGGCCTTGAGGAACTCGGCGTCTATCTTGGGGATGACCTTCTCCCTGACGCTCTTCACCTTTATCTTGAAGGTGCCCTCCTTGCCCCTGAGCGCCTCCTCGCTGTAGTTCTCCGGGAATTTTATCTTGGTTTCCTTCTCCTCGCCCTTGGACGCGCCCTTGAGCGCCTCGTCAAAGCCGGGCAGGAGGGTCTTTTCTCCTATTATAATGGGGTACTTCTCGGACTTGCCGTGCCTGATGGGCTTTTTGCCGAGGAAGCCCTCGAAGTCCACGACCACGAGGTCGCCGTCCTTGGCGGGCCTTTTGACCTCCTTGAACTGCGCCCTGTCGGCCCTGAGCATCTCTATGTTCTCCTCGACGTCCTCGTCCGTGACCTCGACATCCTCCTTCGCGAGCTCCATCCCCTTGTAGCCGCTCACCTCCACCCTGGGGGTAACCTCCACGACGGCGGTGAAGCTGAAGTCCTTGCCCTCCTCGAGCTTGCCGTTGATGTCTATCCGGGGGGCGTCTATGGGCGCAAGGCCCTTGTCGCTCAGGGCGTGGGGATAGGCGTGCTCGACGAGCTTTTTCGTCACCTCTTCCTGCACATGGTCTGCGAACCGGGTCTTGAGTATCTTCAGGGGCACGGTGCCCTTCCTGAAGCCCGCGATAGAGGCGTTGGCGCGCACCCCCCTGTACGCCTCCTTTATATGCTCCTTTACGACATCTGCCGAAACCGTTATGTCAAGCTTCCTCTTTACCTCGTTCAACTCTTCGAGCTCTACCTTGATGTTGTCCTTGTTCATTGCTCTGAGTACCTTCCTTTACAGTAATATTTGAAATTTTTCAGCGAACACATCTTCCGCCCCCGGGGGCGCAACCCATCCCGAGAAGGTCCCGCTACCCCGTTGCTTGCGGCGGGTAGTCCATTATAAGAAGTCGGCGCGAAACTGGTGCGAGAGGGGGGAATCGAACCCCCATGGTTGCCCACCAGATCCTAAGTCTGGCGCGTCTGCCAGTTCCGCCACTCTCGCTCTACGAGAATGGTGCCACGGCGGAGCGCAAACCCTTCCCGCATCCACCCGTCAGCACCCCCGTCAGCACCCCCGTTAACACACCCGCCCATCACCCCGGGCAAACTCCCCGGGCAAACTCCCCGGAACAGGCGAAATTGCTAAATTAACCAGACACTTGATTTGTATTATATGTGATTAAACCCCGCCATGCAACAATAAATATCGCAGTGGCAGGGCCGCCCCCGGGCGTTCGGCGGCGGGCCGCAGGAAGGCCTGGCGCGGCCTATTTCTTGAGCTTGAAGCGGTTTACGCTCTCCATCATGGCCCTGTTCAGCTCGGCGAGCTTCTCGACCGCGCTGTCGGTCTCCATGGCCTTCTCCGTGTTGACGAGCGAGACCTTCCTTACCGCGTCTATGGCCTCGAGGACCTTTACGGTGTTGCGGCTCTGCTCCCTTACCACGTTGTTTATGTACATGACCATCTTGTTGACGTCCTCGATGGTCGAGGTTATCTGCTCGTTGGCGAGGACCTGGGCCTTCGTGGAGCCCTTGACCTTATAGGCTATCTCGCTCATCCGCTCCGATGCCTTGTTTATAAGCTCGCTGCCGCGGGCCTGCTCCTGGGTGGCGTTGACTATCCTGCGTGTCATCTCGGCGACCTTCTCGGTCGTCTCGGCCACCATCCTGCTCTCCTGCGCCTGTTCGACGGCGGCCCGGGCTATCTCGTGGACGCTGGTGGTGGACCTCTGGGCGCTCTCGACTATCTTCCTGAGCCCCGTGCCCGCCTCCTTCGACAGCTTCACGCCCTCCTCGACGCTCAGGTAGCCCCGCTCCATGGACCTGACGGCCCTGTTGCTCTCCGCCTCTACCGCGTCTATTATCTCGGAGACCTCCTTGGCCGAGGTGGAGGTCCTCTCGGCGAGGTCCTTTATCTCGTTGGAGACGACCGCGAAGCTCTTGCCGTGCTCCCCGGACTGGGCGGCGATGATGGCGGCGTTCAGGGCGAGGAGGTTGGTCTCCTCCGCCACCTCCCTTATGACATCGAGGATCTTGCCTATCTCCTTTATCTTCTCGGAGAGGCTGTGGATGACCTCCGTCGACTCCCTTGTTATCTCCTTCGTCCGCACGATGCCCTCTATGGTGGACTCCACCGTCCGCATGCCCTCGCGCGCGTCCTTTATGACGTCCTCGGCGAAGCGGGAGGCCTCGGCGGCGTTGGTCTCGACCTCCTTTATGCGCAGATTTATCTGCATCATCGAGGACGATACCTGGGTGACGGCCGATGAGAGGTTCTCTATGTTCTCGGATATCTCCTTGATGGAGAAGGACATGTCCTTTGTGGACAGGGCCGTCTCGTCGACGCTCGAGAAGAGGGACTCCATGTTGTCCACGACCTCGTTTATCGAGGCCCCGAGCTCGAGCACCGATGAAGAGCCCTTCTCCACGGAATCGGCGAGCACGTCGGTGTAGCGCGCTATCTCCGCTATGGAGGCGTTTATCCCCTCCATGTTGTGGCCGATGTGGTCGAGCGAGGCCCCCTGCCTGTTGGAGCCTTCGAGCACGTGCCTGCTCATGCCGCTTACGTGCCTGGAGATGTCCACGGCCTCGCCGGAGGTGCAGCGTATGTCCTCTATCATCCTGTGCAGGTTGATGATAACGGCGTTTATCTGGTTGCCGAGGTCCCCTATCTCGTCGTCCGACCTGACGGCGACCGAGCCGGTGAGGTCGCCGGAGGCGAGCCCCTCGGCCGTCTCGGCAAGACTTATGATCGGGGATGTGACGACCCGCCTTATGAACACCAGGCCCACGAGCCCCATCGACACTATCACCGCGAATCCGTAGATTATGGAGCGCCAGATGTCCTTCATCGCCGCGGTCATCTCGCTCTCGATGGGCACCACTATCTCGAGCCCTCCGATAACGTCGCCTATCTTGTAGTCCCTCCTGGGGCTGAGCGGGTTCTTGTTGTGGCAGTCCACGCAGGAGGAGGTGGCCACGTCCGGTATCATGTACCTGACCGATTCCCTGCCCCCGTAGCTGCCGAAGCTGTAGTGGCTCGCCTCCGAGCCCTTGGCAAAGAGCTCGAGCGCCTCACGCTGGAATGCGTCCCTCGGGCCGCTGGCCGGGTTTATCGGGTTGAGGGAGAGTATCTCGATCCTGAGCCCGCTCTCGGACCCAAGAAGCCCGGAGACCTCCTTGGTGAATGTGGAGGGAAGGGGTATCGCCCTGTCGCTGTCGTGGTAGTTGCTCGAGACCTCGAACCCCGCGTCGAGCGCCCTCTTCACTATGGTCGAGGAGTAGAACTGCCTGTCGGCGGCTATCTTGCGGGAGAGGAAGTCGGCTGTGGTGATGGCCATCCTGCGCGTCTGCGCTATCCGCTCCTTGTAGATGTATACGCTGTATACGCCGAATATCACCGCCCAGACCAGTGCGGCGAAGATCAACAGTTTAACCCTTATACCGAATCTCATCAATATGCCTTTTAAAAATGCGATTATGAGGCCGAACCAGGGACGCAGGGCCGGCCCACGAGGGCCGCGTTCCACATACGGCAAGGTGGTTGACAAGTGAAAAAAGAAGAAAAACAGGGACTTCGGTAATCAGCCGTTTTCTGGATATTATCGGAAAAGGTTCCTTTTTACAAGGATTTTTTCGCAAAACAGCCCCTCTTCAAGACGGCGTTCCCATGCGGCCCATGGCCTTATATCGGTCTTTTCCGGGGTATGCTTTAGCGAGCGGCGGGCAGGCCTTCGGCCCCGCTGAATGACGAATACAAATCCCCCTGCGTCCCCCTTTGGAAAAGGGGGATAGACCATATCGCGGGTTCAGGTTGAAAACCTGAACCCGCTGAAGAGCGGAGGGGCGACAAAGGTGCGGGAAGTCCTGTCGTCACCCGCGGAGCGTCAGGACAAAGCAGACCGAGGAGCGACGATTGTGAGGAACGAGGCGTACTTTCCGGTACGCCGCAAGGGCGAGCGGAGGGGCGACAAAGGTGTGGGAAGTCCTGTCGTACACCCGCGGAGCGTCAGGACAAAGCAGACCGAGGAGCGACGATTGTGAGGAACGAGGCGTACTTTCCGGTACGCCGCAAGGGCGAGCGGAGGAGCGACAAAGGTATGGGAAGTCCTGTCGCTCCGCACACAAAAAAAAGGGGCAGGCCCTGTGGGCCTGCCCCTTTGACAGTACGTTTTACATCCGACAGCGTGTCGCTTAGAAGTTCGCCGTCAGCATGAGATAGGCGAAGTTCTCAGAATCGTCAGGGTTTCCCGCACCTGACTTGGCTGTGTCAGGCGAGAAGATGGCATAGCCGGCCTGAACATTCACAGCCTTGTTGTACTTGTAGGTCGCAACGAGGTCGACTTCGTTTCCGAGGTCGTCTCCGTTAGCCGCAACCGATGTCTCCTCCTCGGTGAAGTCCCAGTAGGCCGCGTATACGCTCAGCTGCTCGTTGACGTTGGCCTTGGCATTCAGGCTCCATGCCTGGAGGTTTGTCCAGTGGTTGACACCGGCGACGTCGGCGATACCGAAGTGGCCGTGGTCGGTCGGATAGAGGATCTGGAACGCCTCGTTATCCGTTGTCGTCGTCCCGTCGTCGCCCGTGGCGAAGTCGTACTCCGCGCCGATCCTGATCTTCATGGGCGTGGGCAGGGTGTAGCCGGCCTTTACGGCAAAGGCGGAAGCGTCGTAGCTGACCGTGGAAGACTGGTCGCCCGACTGGAACGCGGCCTCCGCGGTGTAGTCAATGGCGTTGAACGCGCCCTTTACCCTTGCGCCGAAGGTGTAGAGGGACATTGCGGTGTTGTCCCTCTTGTTGATGACATAGAGGTCGACGGTGTTGTTCGGCACGGCCTTCGGTACCGTGAGGTATACGCCGCTCAGGGTCGTGTCGTCGTCGGTGGCAGTTGACGTATCAGCGGTTATGGTCATGTTGAAGGCGTCGACGTTGACCATGTCGTTGGAGTAGTTGAGCTTGACGCCGTCAAAGGCCCTTCCGTTGTTCGACCATCCGAAGGCGCCGATGAGCCTCTGGTCGCCGTAGTTGAGCTCCTGGCGGCCGGCCCTGACGGAGACGGAGGTGCCGAAGAGGTTGTTTACGTTGACATACGCCTCATGGAGGTCGAGGGTGTTGTTCTCGGCGGTGGCCCCACCGGAATCCGTGAGTACGCCGGTGTTCTGGCCCCACAGCCTCGTGTCCTGAAGGGTAATCTTTACCGATGTGTCGTCGGTGGCGTTGGCCTTGGCCGTGAGCCTGACCCTCTGGGTCGCAGAGCTGATGGAGTCATCCGCGTTGTCATTGAAGTCCTGGTTATCCCTGTACTCACCCCTTACCCTGTACTGCCCTCCGAATGTAACATCCGCCGCGCTGGCAGGAACCGCCCATGCAGCAGTGATGGCTACTGCAAATACCGACAACAAGATTCTCTTCATCCTTTCTTCCTCCTTCTATTTGTTAGTTATTACTGCCCAGGTGTATATTAAAGCCCCGCGTGTAGAGCGGCACTTTGAGGCTCGGCATCCGCTTGTGATACATCGTGCCTGTGAACCGTCGACCGGTTCGTTCATGGAAACGGCAGGGTCTTCCGGCGCTATGAATGTATCACTTGCATCTTTGAAGATAAAAGGCGATTTGAATCCTTTCAGGTTTGCGGCCTTCTATTCCTGTATATTTAATTGTCGTGTTTTTCAGGGGCATGAGGCGCGCAAAGGGCACATAAGTTCCCCTTCCCGCGCAAATGTTACTCACTTATACACAACATTAATAAGGCTGTCAAGTGTTTTGCGCCTTATTTCAAAAAAAAATTCCACGGCCTGAATCACGCACAGAGGCCGTTCCAAAGCGCGCGGGGCTTTTTGAAAACGGCCCCGCGAAAAGGCGCGGGAAAGAGCCGTGGCGCGGCGCGGCGGAAAAACCATTTCAGCCCGTCATTCCGGGCGTGGCGAAGAGACCCGGAGCTGACGGAATCAACGAGAACGAACTACCCCGCCGCAAGCAGCGGGGTCTCAGGCAGGGGGCGGGGAATGGACCCGCTGAAAAAATTCAAACAGACCGCTCAAAAAGCTCCATATGCAAGGCATCGAGAAGGGAGGAACGAGGCGTACATATATCGAGGTACGCCGCAGTGACGAGCGACGAAGATAACGCGGCAGATGGACTTTTTCAGCGGCCTGCCGCTAAATGACCCCGGCCTTTATAAGGTCGTGCAGATGCACGACACCGGCTATCGTCCTGCTCCCCTTCTTCTCGCTTACGAAGAGCGACGTTATCGAGAACTCCTCGAGCGTGCGCAGCGCCGCCTCGGCAAGCGAAGAGCGGGAGATCATCTTCGGGTTTTTCGTCATCACCTCTTCGACCTTCTTGTCGAATATGTCCGAGCGGTCCTTCTCGAGCGCCCTTCTCAGATCGCCGTCCGTAACCACGCCGACGAGCCTTGCGCCCTTGAACACCCCCGTAAGCCCGAGCCTCTTTGCTGTCATCTCGAGTATCGCGTCACGCATGGGCGTGGACGCCTCCACCCTCGGCACTTCGGCCCCGGTGTGCATAAGGTCCTCGACGCGCAGCAGTCTTCTGCCGAGGCTCCCGGCCGGGTGCAGGCTCGCGAAGTCCTCGGCCCTGAAGCCGCGCCTCTCTATGAGCGCAACGGCAAGGGCGTCACCCATGGCCAGGCACGCCGTGGTCGAGGCGGTGGGGGAAAGGCCCAGGGGGCACGCCTCCTCCTTTACGCCGACGTCGAGGGTGACGTCGCCGTACTTCGCCAGCGTCGAGCGCTTCCTGCCCGTCATGGCTATCATCTTGATCCCCATCCTCTTTACGATGGGGATTATCTTTATAAGCTCATCGGTCTCGCCGGAGTTGGACATGGCGATGAGTATGTCGTTGGCCATCAGCATGCCGAGGTCCCCGTGCACGCCCTCGGCCGGGTGGAGGAAGAAGGCCGGGGTCCCGGTGGAGGCGAGCGTGGAGGCTATCTTCTGCCCGATGATGCCGCTCTTGCCCATGCCGCACACCACGACCTTTCCGCTGGCGGCCAGTATCATGTCGACGGCCTTCGTAAAGTCCCCGTCGAGCTTGCCTGCCAGCGCCCTTACGGCGCGGGCCTCGACCTCGAGCACCCTTCTGGCCGTCGATATGGTGGAGTCCTTTTTCATCACCTGTTCCCGTGTTGTTCCATTTCCGTTGCGGCAGGCTGCCGGTAAAGCCCCAAAAGCTGTCATTTTGAGGGAGCGGAGCGACCGAAGAATCTCGCGGTACGATACCCTGACCGGGTCAGGGATTCTTCGCTTCACTCAGAATGACAGGCTAACAGAAAATGCCCCTTACTAATGAAGGTTACTTTACTATCCGTCCGTCTATCGCCATGAGCTCCTCGAGCAGGGGCTTTACGCCGGAGAGCTTCAATGAGTTCGGCCCGTCGCACAGGGCGTGCTCCGGGTCGGGGTGTACCTCGAAGAAGAAGCCGTCCACGCCGACGGCGGCGGCGGCCCGCGCAAGGTAGACCGCCATGGCCCTGTCCCCTCCCGATGCCGTGCCGAGCCCGCCGGGCGTCTGCACGCTGTGGGTCGCGTCGAAGACCACCGGGTGGCCGAGCGCCCTCAGGACGGGGAGGCCGCGGAAGTCGACCACGAGGTTATTGTACCCGAAGCTCGTCCCGCGCTCCGTGACCATTATCCTGTCGTTGCCGGTGCTCAGGGCCTTGTCCACCGACCGGCCCATATCCGGGGGGGAGAGGAACTGTCCCTTTTTTATATTGATGATGCGCCCGGTCCCGGCGGCCTTTACTATAAGGTCCGTCTGGCGGCAGAGGAAGGCGGGGATCTGGATGACGTCGGCCACGGCTGCCACGGCCTCGACGTCGTGCGCGCAGTGGACGTCTGTCAGCACCGGCACGGAGAACTCCTCCGAGGCCTTCCTCAATATACGAAGGCCCTCGTCCATGCCGGGGCCCCTGAAGGAGCCGACGGAAGTCCTGTTCGCCTTGTCGTACGACGCTTTGAAAATGAAAGGGACGCCGAGGGCGGAGGTGATCTCCTTGAGCCCTTCGAGGGTCTTTAGCGTGGTGGCCTCGTCCTCGATGACGCAGGGGCCCATGATGAAGAAGAGCCCGCCCGCGCCCATGGTGAAGTCCCTGAGCCTTATCTCTTTCATTTGGAGACGGTCTTTGAGGACCTGCGCGCCGTGGCGGCCTTCTTGGCGCCCTTTTTCTTCTTCGTCTCTTTGGACGTGCGGGCCTTGTGCGCGAGGATGGATTTTATGAAGCCCTTGAACAGAGGGTGCGGCTTCATGGGGCCGCTCTTGAACTCGGGGTGGAACTGGCAGGCGACGAACCACGGGTGGTGCTTGTACTCCATTATCTCCACGAGGAGCTTGTCCGGGGAGAGGCCGCTGAACTCGACCCCGGCCTTCCCCAGCGCCGGGCGGTACGCGTTGTTGACCTCGAAGCGGTGCCTGTGCCTCTCGCTTATCTCGGCCGCGCCGTAGGCGGAGTACGCCTTCGTGCCTTTTTTCAATACGCACGGGTACGCCCCGAGCCTCATGGTGCCGCCCTTGGCGTGTATGCCCTTCTGCGCCTCCATTATATCGACGACCGGGTCCGGCCCCTCCGGGTTGAACTCCGAGGAGTTGGCCTGCTTCAGGCCGCACAGGTCCCGGGCTATCTCTATGATGGCGACCTGCATGCCGAGGCATATCCCGAAAAAGGGTATCTTGTTCTCGCGGACGTACTTTATCGCGGCGATCTTGCCCTCGACGCCGCGGCTGCCAAAGCCGCCGGGGATGAGAACGCCGTCCACGCCCTTTAATACCGAGGCCGGGCTCTTCTTCTCCAGCTCCTCGGAGTCTATATAGATGAGCCGCACCTTGCAGCTGTTGGCGATGCCTCCGTGAATGAGCGCCTCGTGAAGGCTCTTGTACGAGTCCTGCAGGTTGATGTACTTGCCGACGATGCCGATGGTGGCCTCTTTCTTCGGGTTGTGCACCTTCCGGGCGAGCGCCTCCCACGGGCCGAGCTTCGGGGCGCCGGTCCAGATGTTCAGGAACCTCACTATCTTTTCGTCGAGCCCCTCGCGGTGGAAGACCAAAGGCACCTCGTATATGCACCCGACGTCCTCTGCGGATATGACGGCGTCCTTGTCCACGTTGCAGAAGAGGGCTATCTTGCCCTTCAGGTCGGCCTCCACGGGCCTGTCCGAGCGGCACAGCAGTATGTCGGGCTGGATGCCTATCTCGCGCAGCTTGTTTACGCTGTGCTGCGTGGGCTTGGTCTTTATCTCCTGCGCCGTGGCTATGTAAGGGAGCAGGGTCAGGTGGACGTACAGGACGTTCTCCTTGCCGAGGTCGAAGCGCAGCTGCCTGATGGCCTCCAGGAACGGCAGGCTCTCGATGTCTCCGACGGTGCCGCCTATCTCTATGATGGCGATGTCGACGCCGTCCCCTATGGAGAGTATCTTGCCCTTTATCTCGTCGGTGACGTGGGGGACGACCTGGACGGTGCAGCCGAGGTAATCCCCCCTGCGCTCCTTGGTGATGATGGACTCGTAGACCTGACCGGTGGTGAAGTTGTTCCTGCGTGTCAGCTTTGCGTGGGTGAACCTCTCGTAGTGGCCGAGGTCGAGGTCGGTCTCCGCGCCGTCGTCGGTGACGAAGACCTCCCCGTGCTGGAACGGGCTCATCGTGCCCGGGTCGACATTGATATAGGGGTCGAGCTTCTGGAGGGTTATCGTAAGCCCGCGGGCCTCGAGCAGAGCGCCGATGGCGGCGCTGGCGAGCCCCTTGCCGAGCGATGAGACCACCCCGCCGGTTACGAATATGAACTTTGTCTTTGTGTGTTTTCTTGCTTCTGCCATTTATAAAGACTGCGGATAGGGGTGTCGGGGTCAAGCCCCGGCGGCCCGAAGGGGCCGGGGCGCGGCATCAATATATGGATACAACCAGCAACCAACGTACTTCAGATACTTTTTTCAGCGCCCGCCCCTCCCTGCAGACCCCCCCACCGGCCTTCCCGCCGGCCCCCTGCCCTCTACTATCGCCCTAACGCGTTCGAGGTCCTCCGGGGTGTCCACGGCAACGGGGTTGCAGGAGGTCTCCACGACCTTTATCCTCACCCCGTTCTCAAGGGCGCGCATCTGCTCGAGGCGCTCCGCCTCTTCGAGCGGTGTCGGCGCAAGGGCCGGGAACTTCAGCAGGAACGCGCGCCTGTAGACGTACAGCCCGATATGCTTGTAGGCCGCCGCCGTACCGAAGGCCCCTTTCATGTGGGGTATCGGACTTCTGGAGAAGTAAAGGGCGTAGCCCGAACGGTCGGTGACGACCTTTACCGCGTTCGGGTTGCGGTACTCCTCTTCTTCGGTTATCCTTGTTTTAAGGGTACTTATACAGAGGTCCGGCTCTTCGAGCATCGGGGCTATGGCGTCATCTATCATCCCCGGCTCCATCAGGGGCTCGTCCCCTTGAAGGTTCACTATGATGCCGGCATCCACCGAGGCCGCGGCCTCCGCCAGCCTGTCGGTGCCGGAGCGGTGGAGGGCGGATGTCATCACGGCCTTTCCGCCGAAGGCCTCAACCGCCCGCGCTATCCTCTCGTCGTCGGTCGCCACGGCCACGTCCGTTACGAGCCGGGCCTTTTGCGCGCACTCGTAGACCCACCGGACCATCGGCTTTCCGCAGATGTCCGCAAGGGGCTTTCCTTCAAAACGGGTCGAGCCGTACCGGGAGGGGATAAATGCCACGACATTCATCCACGACAATATATCAAATACAGGTTTTATGTCAATAGCCGCCTGAAGAAAAAAAGGGCGAGGACAGACGGACGGAAGAGAGGCCGTTCAAAGCGTTTGGAATTGACAGGATACCTGGGGCTGTGTTAACTTTTCCCTTCAAGCCGGAGTGGTGAAACAGGCAGACGCGCGGGACTCAAAATCCCGTACCCGCAAGGGTGTGAGGGTTCGATTCCCTCCTCCGGCACCAAATATTTCTCTTCAACGGGACCCGCAGACCGGCTTCATGTCGGGTTGCGCTTCGCTAACACGACCTACGGTACTTTGCTATCAAATGACTACACCGGTCTAAAGCCCGGAGTTTCCGCGCTTCCCCTCCCTCGATGGGAGGGGATTGAGGGGAGGGTGAAGGATTCTTTTTCACACCCTCCTCCGTCCTCCCCCATCAAGGGGGAGGATGAAAATTACCTCCGCTACACCGGCTAAATCTGGCTCCGCTCCGGGCGACCATTCATCCCCGAGCTTAAAAGCTCGGGGTTTTCTGGCCGATTTGATAAAAAGTATGCCTGTGAAGTCCGGGATGATCTCCATATATAAATGGCCGTTGCGTTTCAGTATACCAAAAACGATTGTCTTGCCGTAAGCCCCGCGTCCGCGTTTGCCCTTGACGCGCCGGGGGCCGAAGTGCGATTCATCAAATTTTCAGGTTTAACATGGCATGGCGGGGCTTGCGCCCCTTCAGGCCATGCCCGTGGGACCCCTTTACTATTCCCTGAAAAAACGCCATAATATCCGCAGTCCCGTGCCGCGTTCGGCCCTCACAGCGCGGCGCGGCTAAAACAGGGGTTGGAGATGCGCACTTTCATAGGTCTTACGGGGGCTACCATCGGCGGCTCCGTCGGGTGGTGGCTCGGCAACAAGGTCGGGCTCGGAACGGCGATAATAGTGAGCGCCGTCGGCTCCGGGGCCGGCCTGTACGCGTTCAAGCGCCTTTTAAGGGATTATATCGGCGGCTGACGAGCGCGCCCTCCGCAAAAAAGCCCCCCGGCCTTCAGGCCGGGGGGCTTCGTCCTTTCAACTTTCAAACGGGGGACTTCAGGCGAGGTCCGCCACGGCCGCACGTATCGTGTTTATCGGTGTGGGCTTTGTCAGGTACTTGAGCCTCTGCCGGTTGAAAAACGAGGCGCGCTCCGCGTTCATGGGGCCCGTGTAGAAGATAAAGCGCCCGCTTATCCCCGGTATGGTCTCCCGCGCCCTCCTGTAGAGCTCTATCCCGTCCATCATGGGCATGTCGACATCGGAGACAACGGCCGCGTAGTGCCCGGAGCCGAGCATCCTGAAGGCGTCCTCACCGTTTGTGGCGGTATCCACGTAGAACCTGTCGGCGAATATGGCCTTGAGCATCTCGAGGTCGCTCCGCGAATCGTCTACCACGAGTATCCTCTTCGTCTCCGGCGCCTTCGGCAGCCCCTTTACCCTCCCGGCGTATTCGCTGAACTCCGGGTGCGCCCCTATGTAACTCTCTATGCGCCCCTTGTGCTCGTCAACGTCCAGCAACAGGTCGATCTGCCCGTCTGTGCGCTCCCTGAGGGCGTCGAGCACATAGAGGAAGAGCTGGTTCAGCTCCGAGTATTCGATGGTAAGGATGTAGTTCATCATCCCCATCCTGTCTATCCTGCATGCCTTGAGAAGGTTACGGAGCTCGATAAACGGGGCCTCGATACCCCACCTGGTCTCGGTGTCCAGCGAGACGACGGCCGGGTAGCCGTCTATCTCCTTGAGATACATGGTCGCCAGGCACATGGCGCTGTGGTGTCCCTGCTCGTCCTTGCTAAGCTCGGCAAGGAGCCCGGAAAAGTCGGGGTCGGCATGGAAAAGCTTCGAGGCGACCCTGTAAGCCTGTGCGGCGGCATCCTCGATCCCGACAAGCCATTTGACCATTTCTTCCATGACAAACCCCTCCGGATCCATAAGACCGATATCGAACCTGTTTTACATATTATCCCAGGCGGAGCATAAAATCAACAGGCCCGAATACCGTCCCGACACGGCGGCGCGGACCGCTTGCGGCGGGACAGGAGGCCAAACGCGCCCTACCCGGCCGCCCCGGCCTCCCCCTTGAGCGTCCTCGCGATGCGCCCGGCGGCCTCTTCGACCGTGGCCCTCGGGCAGGCGAGGTTCATCCTGAAAAAACCCTCCCCGCCGGGGCCGAAGATATGGCCCGGCGTCATGGCGACCCGCGCCTTCCTCAAAAGCGTCTCCTCGACCTCCGCATGCGGCCTGCCGAGGCCCCTGAGGTCGAGCCACGCGAGATATGTCCCCTCCAGAGGCGAGACCTTCACCTCCGGCAGTCTCCCCGCGAAGAGGTCACGCACAAAGAGGTAATTGCCGTGGAGGTACCGGACAAGCTCGCCCACCCATTCCCGCCCCTTCGAGTACGCGGCCTCGCACGCCACCAGCCCCATCACGTTGGGCCTGTTGAGCCCCGCCTTCAGAAGGGCCCTGTCGAAGCGCGCGAACAGGGTGCTATCGGGCATTATAATGTTCGCCACGTGCAGCTCCGCGAGGTTGAAGGTCTTGCTCGGGGAGGTGCACGTAACGGTAATCCGCGCCGCCGTCTCCGAAAGGCTCGCCGTGGGGATGTGCCTGTGCCCGGGCATCACGAGGTCGCAGTGTATCTCATCGGATACGATAATCACGTTGTGCCCGGCGCAGACCTCGACAAGTTCACGGAGCTCGTCCTCCTCCCATACCCTGCCCACCGGGTTGTGCGGGTTCGACAGGATCAGCATCCTTGCTCGCCCGTGCGCCCGGGCGAGCAGCTCCTTGAGCCCCTCGATATCCATCGTGTAGCGTCCGTTGCCGCTCGTCAGAGGGTTGTTGAGCACGGTCCTGCCGTTGTTCGTGACCGAGTACCTGAACGGGTGGTAGACCGGGGGCTGAATGACGACCATGTCGCCGGGTGAGGTGAATGCCTGGACGGCGAAGTTCAACGCCGGTATCACGCCCGGAGAGAACCTTATCCACTCCTTCGCAACGGGCCAGCCGTACCTTCCTTCGAGCCAGGCCGCAATGGAGGCGTAGTAGCCCTGCGGCACCACCGTGTAGCCGAATACCCCGTGGCGCGCCCTCGCCGTCAGGGCGTCTATCACGAAGCCCGGCGCCTCGAAGTCCATGTCGGCTATGGACATGGGTATCATGCCCGCGACCTCCCCGTGGAGCTCGTGGTGGTCCCACTTGACGCAATCGGTCCCCTTCCTGTCTATCGGCCTGTCGAAGTCGTAGCTCATCCGCGCCCCCCTTTTTACAATAAAAAACGGGCCTTGCACGGGCCCGGCCCTCCGGGGTTTATTATCACATATCGGTTTCGGAGAGGAAAAAATCTACGCGGAGTCCATAAAAAAGCCCGCGCACCCGTTGGGCGCGCGCACCCTGTCACACCCGGGGCATGAACCCTGGCCTCCGGCGGCGTTTACGCCTCGTCCGGGGCACCCGGGGGCCGCCTCATTATCTTTGACAATGAAAAAGTTTTGAATTAAGATTGAACAGACTTTACATAAGGAGAGTGCCATGCCTAAAAAGATTATCTTCGCCTTGAGCCTCTTTCTCCTGCTCATCGGCCTGCAGTGCTTCCCCGCCCCGGAGACGGCGCTCGCGGACGGGGTGAGGAGATGGAGCGACTACGCCACCGTGAAGATAGAAGGCGGGCAGTTCAAGCCCCGGACCATCCGCGTAAGCTCTGGCACCACGGTGAGGTGGGTAAACTTCGACGAGGAGGAGCAGAACGTCACGAGCGGGGCCGACACGCCGGACGGCAGGTTCGGCTCCGGCGTACTCGGGCAGGACGGGTTCTACGAGGTCACTCTCAACAAAAAAGGCGAGTATCCGTTCTACAGCGCCGCCGTACCCTCCATGAGGGGTACGGTCGTAGTCGAGTAGCCCCCTGACCCCGCCCATCGTACGCCCCCCCCGCGGCATCGTCTCCGCCGTGACGTTCACGGGCGCCTTTTCGTCACGCTTCAAAGACAACCCGCCTGAAGTCCCCCACACTTTCGACATGCTCAAACCTATCGATATCGCGCGGCGGCCGGGAGGCCGCCGCGCCAACCAACGGGAGACCCTTCGCTGGAAGAGGGCCGCGTCCCGCCCGTTTCGAGGGCTTCGCAGGGCTGAGATGAACAGGTAGAAAACCCCCGGGGGTGCTTATAAAAAGGGCTGATGGGTCAGCGGACGTCACTGACCGCCGGTCCGTCGTGGTTGGAGGCGGATTCGAGGGATGGCGCCCCGCCCGCCCTCTTGAGCGCCTTTACGGGGGTGAGCTTTATTATCGGCGTCGGCAGGGGGTCCCCGTAGCCGGTGTTCTCGAACAGGTAGACATTGCCCTGCCCGTCGACGGCAACCCCGTCCGGCGCTATGTCGAAGGAGGCTATGAGAAAAGGCGTGTAGGTCTCGGCCTCGAACATGTAGAGGCTGTTGTCCTGCCAGTTCGAGGCGAATATGTTGCCGAAGCTGTCGACGGCCACCGCCGTGCCCACGAAGTCCGGCACGATGACCTTGAGCTCCTTGGAGGTATCGAGCATGTAGATGTTGCCGAAGAGGAAGTCCCCCGCCTTCCTGCCCGTAAAGTAGATGTTGCCGGAAGAGTCGGCGTCTATGCCCGTCGGGCATATGTACCAGACCCTGTGGTATACGCTCGTGGCGAGCATATCGTCTATCTTGTGAAAGACGCCTGAGTCCCTCGATCCCGTGCACTCGCTCGTGTACATGTTGCCGAGCCCGTCGAAGGCCACCCCGTTGGCGTGGTTGCCCGTGGGGGTGTAGGAGGTGTAGATGGCCGCCCTGGAGTACCCGTCGGCCGCCTCGTACCTGTCTATGAAGACCGTTCCCGTGCCCCAGTACGTGTTGTCCACGACGTAGAGGTTGCCCTGCTCGTCGATGTCGAGGGCGTTTATGCTGACGTCGAGGGTGGCGAAGGTAGATGACCTGTAGCCGGGGTCGAGGTACTTGAAGGTAAGCGCGCCCGCGCGAGGCGGCAGGGACAAAGTGACCGCCGCAAGGACGAATGCGGATATGGCTGTCAAGAGAAACCTCAAGTTCTCCTCCGGGTAAGGCCTATTCTATTGTACGGGGTTACAGTTGTGACATTATACAACAGAACGCAAAAACTTTCAACCTCCCCCCATGCCCTCCGGACTGCGGAGGCGCCCGGGCCCGAAATTTCCTCAAAGAAAACAGTCTGTTGGCTCCCCTCCCCTCCACCCGGTCCGTCCCTGGACGCCGCGGCGGGCCTTCAGCCCCTTTTCCGTTCAGCTTTTCCGTCTTTCTGCCGAAATAGCAGGATGTCGGCGGCTCCGATCCTGGTTTCCTCTTAACCCTTCTTTTTTACGATGGAATTTGAGGCGTAATATGGTAAAATATTTCCTATCGCCCTTTGGCGCGGGCTGTATTAACAGGCCCGGGCCCCGGAGCGTAAAAACAAGTCTCGTTAAGGATCGCTGATGTTAAGGATAGCTGTCTTCGCCCTGTTTCTCGGCTCCGGGATGACGGGCCTGATATACCAGGTCGTCTGGACAAAACTGTTAACACTGGTCTTCGGCGTTACCATGCTGGCCGTAAGCACGGTGCTCACCAGCTTCTTCGGCGGGCTCGCCCTCGGCAGCTGGCTCGGCGGGCGGTGGATAGACAGGCACCGTGGCGGGTTCAAGTGGTACGGCATGGCCGAGGCCCTCATAGGCGTCTACGCGCTTATCTTCTCCGTGCTCCTCGGCGCCAACAACTCCGCGTACATATTCCTCGCGCAGAGCTCCGGCATGAGCTTCTGGGGCCTCAGCCTCCTGAAGTTCGCGCTGGCAACCATCCTGCTCATAATACCCACGACGCTGATGGGAGCCACTCTGCCCATCCTCAGCAAGACGCTCGCGCGCAGCCAGAGCCGCTTCGCAAAGGACATCGGAGGGCTTTACGCCATAAACACCGTCGGCGCGGTGGCCGGGGCCGTGCTCACGGCCTTCGTGCTCATCCCCTCTGCGGGCATGCAGTCGATACTCTACGGCACGGGGGTGCTGAACCTCGCCATAGGCGCGTTCGCCTACCTGCTCGGCACCAGGCACAAAGAGGCCGAGTTCGAGGAGGAGGCGCCGGCGGCGGTGCCGGCCACCGGGAACCCCGTCCCGGCTGACGGTCACGGCCCTCTGCCACACTCCTTCGCCAAGATCCTTCTCTGGGGCTTTACCCTTTCCGGGTTCACGGGGCTGGCGTACGAGATAATCTGGACGCGGGTGCTCGGGTTCATCCTCACCGGCACGGTCTACGCCTTTGCGGTGGTGCTCGCCGTCTTCCTCACGGGCATAGCCGCTGGCAGCTTCGTCTTCTCCCGCTTCATAGACCGGGTCCGCTCCGCCGGGAGCATGATAACCATACTCGCCGTGGTCGAGATACTCATCGGCATAAGCTCCATGGCGCTGATAACGCTCTATGACAAGATGCCCGGCTTAGACTTCTACACCACCGTGAACTCCACCCCCGTGTGGAGCGAGTTCGTCTACCTGAACTTCCTCATCTCCTTCATTACGCTCATACTGCCGACGTTCCTCTTCGGCGCCACCTTCCCGCTGGTCTGCAAGATATACAGCCGCCGGATAGAGAGCGTCGGGAGCAAGATAGGCAACGTCTACTCCGTGAACACCGTCGGCGGCATCGCCGGGTCTTTCGCGGGCGGTTTCCTGCTCATCCCGTTCGTCGGCATGCAGAACACCATCGTGCTCATGGGCCTTACGAACATCGCCATAGGCGCGGCCTTCATACTCTTCAACCCGTACTCACGGGGGACGAAGAGGTACGCCCTGCTCGCCGTCGGCGCGGCGGCGACCGTCTTCGTAATACTCATACTCCCCCAGAACATGCCGCTGTCGCTGAACAAGAGCTTCCTTTCGAACGGGGAGAAGATAGTATATTACAAGGAGGGCGCGACGGCCACCGTCATGATAGCCGAGAAACCGGGCCAGAGCCTCAGCGCGTCGAACAAGCGCCTGTGGGTGAACGGCAACCGGGCCACGGCCGCCTACTACGAGGGGCTCCAGATAAACAGGTTCCAGGGCGTACTGCCGATGATACTGCACCCGGACCCGAAGGACGTGCTCGTCATCTGCTTCGGCTCGGGCACCACCTTCGGCACGCTGAGCCAGTTCCCGGTGCGCATGGTCGACAACGTCGAGATAGCGCGCACCGTCACCAAGGGCGCGGTCTACTTCAAGAAAGAGAACATGGACGTGCTCAACAACCCGAAGTCGCGGATAAACATCGACGACGGGAGGAGCTTCCTCGCGGCGACGAAGAAGAAGTTCGACGTAATAACCGAGGAGCCGATGCACCCCTCTCTGGCCGGGGTCGTCAACCTCTACACAAAGGAGTACTACGAGCTGGCGAAGGCGCACCTCAAGCCCGACGGCATAATGTCCCAGTGGATACCGCTGTACAACCTCTCGGTCGACGACATGAGGATACTTGTCCGTACCTTCCAGTCGGTCTTCCCTCATACGACCATCTGGATAGCGAACACCGACATCTTCATGATAGGCTCGCCGAAGAGGACCTCCGTGGACTACGGCCTGCTGCTCAAGAAGCTCTCCCTGCCTAACGTGGCAGCGCTCCTGAAGGACATAGACCTCGAAGACCCGTACGAGTACCTCAGCACCTTCCTGATGAACGAGGATAGGGTAAGGGCGTATACGGACGGCGCGGCCGTCATGACCGACAACATGCCGGTGGTGGAGTTCACCGGGCCGAAGAGCCTGCACGTAAACACCATCTCGCCGAACATCGGCGAGTTCCTCAAGTTCAGAGAGCCGGTGGTGCCGTACCTCTCAGACGTCCCGGAGAAGGACGCCCCGGCCCTCGTGGCACGCATGCAGCAGAGGTACTACGCCAGCACCTACAACCTCGTGGGCAGGGCTTACTTCGCCGACAGGAACATCCTGAAGGCCGTGGAATACTTCAGGAAAGCGCTCCAGATCGACCCCACCGACCGCAACAGCATCCACTACCTCAAGAACCTCCGGGCCTTTTAAGACGGCAGGGACCCTTTTATAATGGCACGGCCTTCCCCATGCTCGCCATGCGGCCTCAGGCAGACGTGGCAGCAAGGCAGCATCACGCTCTGCCCTGCGCCTGTCTTCCGGATGGCTGGAGGCCGTGGGAAGCATAAAAAAGGCGGCAGGGTAGAACCCTGCCGCCTTTTTTATGAATTTGCACCTGCCTGTTGTTCCTGTCATGGGCTGGCCGCAGGCCATGCAAGGCCTGTCTCTTTTTCTTAACGCAATTTGCGCCGCTGCGGCCCGGCTGAGCGAGCCCGATCACCCTGTGTTTGTTTAAAGACAAGAAATCTTGATCGTGTCATCCTGAGCAGCGCGAAGGATCTCGCTCTTTGTTCCGTTCAACAAGCCCGGGATTCTTCGTCGCCTTCGGCTCCTCAGAATGACATACAAGAACCCCTCACCCCACTTCCTCAGGCGACCGCCCCGGTGCAGCTCGAGCCCGCCCCCGCGGTGCATCCGTAGCAATGGGGGCCGGTCATTATCTGCCTCTTCTCGATCAACCGGCCGTCGAAGTCCCTGATATGGCCGGGCGCGCCGTGGTCGCAACGCTGGCCCGTCATCTGGTTGAAGTCGCAGTCGTAGAGCGCGCCGTCCCAGCCTACGGAAAGGGTGGACCTGCACATGACGTTGCGGGCGGCCTCGGGGTTGTATGCGCCCGCAAGCCTGTTCATGTACCTGGCAAGGTTGCCTGAGCCCTTCAGAAAGGAGAGGAAGCGTCCCAGCGGCATGTTCATGATGGTAAAGAGGCTCGTAAAGCTTATGCCGTGGCGTCTTTTCAGCTCCCTCCTGAAGTCCGCCTCTATGGCCTTCTGCGCCGGCGGGAGGAACGCGCCGCACGGGTTGTAGACGAGGTTGAGCGCAAGCCCGGTGCCCTCCACGCCGAACCCCTCGGCGTTCAGCCTCCTGAGTGCCTCTATCGAGGCGGCGAAGACACCTGGGCCGCGCTGCCTGTCGGCGGTGGTCTCGGTGTAATAAGGCAGGGAGGCTACCACCTCCACGCGGTGCCTTTTGAAAAAGGCGGGCAGGTCGCCGTACCCCTTCTCCAGCAGTATCGTAAGGTTCGTCCGGGTCTTGACGTGGGTGCCGAGAGCGGCGGCGCCCTCGATGAGAAGCCGGTAGTTCGGGTTCATCTCCGGGGCCCCTCCCGTAACGTCGAGCACCGGGTACCCGCGCTCCTCGAGTATCCCAAGACACCTCTTTACGGTCTCCGGGCCCATGGACTCTTTCCTGTCAGGGCCAGCCTCCACGTGGCAGTGCCGGCAGGACTGGTTGCAGAGCCTGCCCATGTTCACCTGCAGTATGGCGACGCCGGTGGATGTCAACGGGTACTGGCCCGACTCCTCGAGCATGGCGTCGAAGGGCTTCAATTTGATGGCTTCCATCGCCGGGGAGGACTCTTTTCCGTTATTCATTCAGAGCCCTATCTTTTCGGCGGCGTTGTTCATCTGCACCCCGTGCACCAGCGCGGCGCCGCCCTTTATCGCGGCGGCGACGTGCACGGCCTCGGTCATCTGCTCCCTGTTGGAGCCCTTGTCGAGGCAGGCCTGCGTATATGCGTCTATGCAGTACGGGCACTGCACGGCGTGCGCCACCGCAAGGGCTATCAACGCCTTCTCCCTCTCGGAAAGAGCGCCCTCGGCAAAGACTGCGCCGTACCATTCGCTGAACTTCTTCCAGAGCTCCGGTGCACCCTCGCCTATGGACGAGAACCTGGCGAGGTCCTCGGGGTTGTAGTATGTCTCCATCGCTTGTCTCCTCCGCTTACATTTTCAGGGTGCGCCCGCAGGGCCGGACCGCCTCGGGGCGTTCAACCGGATTGACTTCCCATAAAGCTTAGTATACGCTTAATCTAATGTCAAGAACGGGGCCGCCCGGCGCAGCGGCCCGCAGAATCACGGAGGCGGCTTGGCTCTCGTAAGGACCGAAGACATCTGCAAGACCTACGGCAGGCCCGGTGTCGGGGTCGACGCCCTCACAGGTATAAACCTCGCGATAGAGAAGGGCTCCTTCCTCGCGCTCGTCGGCCCGTCGGGCTCGGGCAAGACGACGCTGCTGAACCTCATCGGCGGGCTCGACACTCCTGACACGGGACGCGTCTTCGTGGACGGGGTGGAGATAACAGGCTTCACGCCGCGGGAACTGGCGACATTCCGTCTCAACAAGATAGGCTTCGTCTTTCAGGAGTACAATCTGATACCGGTGCTGTCGGCCGTCGAGAACGTAGAGTACGTGATGCTCCTCAAGGGCGTGGACAAGGCCACTCGCCGCAGGCGCGCCATATCGATGCTCGAGGAGATGGGGCTTGGCGGCATGCAGGACAGGCGGCCCGCCGAGCTCTCCGGCGGCCAGAAGCAGAGGGTGGCGGTGGCGCGCGCCATAACCGCCGGCCCTCTTCTCGTGCTGGCGGACGAGCCGACGGCCAACCTCGACTCGAAGACAGGGGCCTCGCTTATCGACATGATGAAGGAGATGAACGAGAGGCACGGCATCACCTTCGTATTCTCCACGCACGATGCGATGGTCGTCGAGAGGGCGAGCCGGGTGGTCAAGATCAAGGACGGGCGTATAAGCGGGGATGGCTAATCCTTCTCCCCCAGGGTCTTCTTTACCTTCTTTATCTTCCTCTTGAGCCTGTCCACCCTGTAGCCGAGGCCGAAGACCTCTCCGATGGGCCTTGCCATCCTCTTGCGGGCGCCTATGTTCGAGTACTTCACGTACAGGAGGCCGAGCGCGGAGATGACCACGCCGCCGATGAGGTCGTCTATCAGGTCCATCATCGTATCGTCGAGACCGTCCTGCGTGTGTCTGGCGAAGAGCTTGTCCACGGAGAACTCCCCTATCTCCCAGATGCCCCCGGCGGCCATGGCTATGGCGATGGAGAAAAAGGCTATGAGCGGCAGGGTAAGGCGCAGCCTCTTCGTGTAGTGGAGCGTGTAGACCGTAACGAAGGCGAGAAGCCCCACGACGGCGCTGCCGTACAGGTGCAGTATCTGGTCCCACACCCCCAGCCTCTGGTAGAAATCGAGCCACTCGCCCATGAACGTGTGCATGAATATGGAGAGCGTTATGAGGAGGTCGAGCTCGAAGGGGAGCGTTATGTTATAGTTGTGCTGGACCGCGCTCGGAACGAGCGAGA
The DNA here is from genome assembly GCA_046757705.1 of Thermodesulfobacteriota bacterium. Classification (GTDB taxonomy): domain Bacteria; phylum Desulfobacterota; class GWC2-55-46; order GWC2-55-46; family GWC2-55-46; genus JBHHYT01. Next base: position 5,937 of record JBHHYT010000008.1, on the reverse strand, counting down.
GGACGACCGCGGCGACGATGGCCAGGGTGAAGAGGTACTGGCCGTTGAAGAGCTCTATCGGGAGCAGGGCTATCATCAGGAGCTTCATCAGCCACGAGAGCCCCGTCGAGATGCGTACCCGGCGCCACTCCCTTAGCATCGCCCTTAACTGAAGTTTCTCCAGTATGCCCATATTCCCGGCCTTGTCTGAAGGTTGTCACGGCTGGATGCCGTTTGGGAACCTCTGAATCAATCAGACCTTCCTTAACGCTCCAATACCATACATAGCACAATTCATGGCAACAGTGAATGATGAAATTCCCTCATAAATGCCTCGCACTGCCGCTCTTCGGCCTCTTGCTGCTTGTGGCCGCGCCGTGCACGGGCGCGCAGGGGCGGGTCGAGCTCGGCGGGTATTACAAGAACCTGCTCACCGCCTCCACCGCCGCCTCGGGCAGGGGGTTCACCGGGGACCTGAACAGGCTCAGGGTCGAGATCGACGCCCGGGCCGCAGAGGGGCTTCGGGCTTACGCGGCCTTCGACAGCGAGGCCGTCTTAGGGAGCGTTCTCGATACCGCCGAGTTCCGCGCCGCAAAGAGGTCGAGAGCAGCCAACCTCTTCGACCTCTCGGCGACCACCCTCGACCGGGACGCCGTCTTCTGGCGCCAGTCGGTCTACAGGGCGTACCTCGCCTACGAGCATGGGCCTGCGACGGTAACCGCGGGCCGCCAGAGGGTCGCGCTCGGCACGGGGCGCATATGGAACCCGGAGGACCTCCTGAACCCCATCAGCCCGCTGCAGATAGAGAGGGACGAGAGGACCGGCACGGACGCCGTGCAGGTGGAGGTAGCCACCGGGCCGCTCTCCGCCGCCACATTCGTATACGCGCCGGGCAGGGGGCCCGGGTCGGAGAGCTTCCTCGTCAGAGGGCGGCTCAACCGTAGCGGCTACGACCTCTCCGGGCTTATAGGCAGCTTCAAGCGGGACAGGGTCATAGGCATCGACTTCTCCGGGTACGTCATGGACAGCGGGCTTCGGGGAGAGCTCGCGTACACGTTGCCCGATGCCGGGGACGGCTTCCTGCGCGCGGTGGTGAGCTTCGACCACACCTTCCCCTCCACCCTCTACTTCCTCGCCGAGTACCTGTACAACGGAGGCAACGACGAGGATCTGGCCAACCCCGCGGCCGCCGTTAGCGCCTCCTCGGCCGAGATACTCACGAAGAACAGGAACTTCGTCGGCCTCGGCGCTGCCTACGACCTGACGCCGCTGGTGCGCCTCGAAGGGCTCGCGGTGCTCGACATCGACGGCGCCAGCGCGTTCCTCGGGCCGAGCCTGCGGTACAACATTTTGGAAAACCTCGACCTCACCGCCGGAGTGCAGGTCTTCACCGGGAGGGACGGCGGCGAGTACGGGGACGCCTCCGACGTCTACTACGGGCAGTTGCAGCTCTATTTTTAGAAAGGTCCGGCCCGTTCAGGGGGTCCCCGGAGGGGGCGGGGCCGGGGCCGGGGGCCGTTGCAAAACCCCCCAAAGAGGATATACTATAGATAGGCAACCGGAAAAAATCCCTTTTATCGGGCGGGAGGTGTGTTGTGAAAGACAAGATATGGACGCCGGCACAGGCCGAGATCCCTACCAAAGAAGAGTGTTGCCCCGTCTGCGGCAACCGGGTCGATGACTGTATCTGCTGCCCGGAGTGCGGCCACGAGTGTGTGATCGACCAGGGCGAGCTCTACTGCCCGGTCTGCGGGCCGGAGCCTCCGAAGGTGGTGCAGAAGGAGGAGACGGAGTAGCCGCGCCCCTACCGCGCCTTCTTTTTAACCTCTCTGAGCGCGGTCTTGAACCTTTCTGTCGCCTCTTCGAGGCTCTTCTGCCGCCTGAGCAGGTACGAGGGGTGGTATACGGGCATTATCGGCACGCCATCGGGCTCCACCCACGCCCCGGGGGTGAACTCGCGGCCGGGGGCGAGCGCCGCGAAGGCGGTCTTGCCGACGGCTATTATGGCCCTGGGCGCGACGATGGATATCTCTTCTTCGAGGAAAGGCCTGAAAAGCCCCTCCTCTTCGGCGGTCGGCTTTCTGGTCTTTCTCCTCTTCGTCTCTATCGTGGGCCAGACCTTGACCACGTTCGTTATGTAAAAACCCTCCCTGCCCTCTCCGAAGACGTCCATTAGAACGGAGACAAGATACCGCCCGGCCTTTCCGACGAACGGGACGCCGAGCCGGGTCTCGTCCCTTCCGGGCGCCTCTCCGACTATCATCACCGTACACGGGACCGGGCCGCTGCCGAATACCGGCACCGCCCCGCGCAGGGCGGGCGCGCCGAGGCATGCGCGCGTTATCGCGGCGCGCAGGGCCTCCATCTCTTTTTGCTTGTCTTTGACGGGCATCGTTCGGAAAAATGGTGAAGTGCGCGCTGTTGGCCGGTGAAAAGTCTATCTGAAGAGGTTGAGGGTGCCGTCCTTGTCGGCGGCGTCCGCACCTCCCGTGGAGGCGTCGCCCTTGAGGGCGGCGTCATCGGAGGTCCCCGGGGCGGCGTCATCGGAGGTCCCCGGGGCGGCATCACCCTTGAGGGCCCCCGGGGCGGCCTTCCCCGCCTCATCGTCTTCAGGCTGCGCCTGCCCCCTGTAGATGAACCTCTCGAATATCCTCTGGTACGGGGTCCACGCCGAGTCGTCCCCGCCTTCGAGCACGAGGGACCGGACCGTGTTGACCTTGGCGTCCATGTCGTCGAGGTAATAGAGTATTATCGCCTCTATGGTCTTGGGCCTCTTGGGAGAGCCGTACTCGAGCAGGCCGTGGTGGCTCAGGAGCATGTGCTTCAACCTCATGGCAAGCTCGCGGGGGAAGTCCTTGAGCCCACGGAGCTTCTCGTCGACGAGCTCGACGCCGAGGGTTATGTGCCCCAGAAGCCTGCCCTCGTCCGTATACTCGAAAGACCTCTTGTACGAAAGCTCGTATATCTTGCCGATGTCGTGAAGGAGCGCCCCGGCGTATAGGAGGTCCCTGTTTATCCCCTCGCCGTAATGGGCCGTCACCTTCTCAACGAGGCCGCAGATGGAAAGGGCGTGCTCGACAAGCCCGCCGAGGTACGGGTGGTGCATGGCCTTGGCGCCGGGGCGATCATGAACCTCTCGCGTACGTCCGGGTCGTTGAATATCGATTCGAGAAGCCCCCTTATGTGGGCGTCCTTGACCGCGCCGATGACGGCGTCCACCCTGCCTATCATCTCCTCGGGGTCCTTGCCCGAGGATGGCAGGAAGTCTGCAAGGGAGTACTGCCCCTCGGCAAGGGCCCTTGCCGAGGTGACGTTGACCTGCACGCCTCCCTGATAGGAGACGGCGAAACCCCGCACCTCCACGATGTCGTCCTTGTCGAACCTCCTGCCGAGCGCCTCGGCGTTCTCCCAGGCGCGGGCCTCGACAGAGCCCGTGGAGTCCATGAGCCGGAGCACGAGGTACGGCTTGCCGGACTTGCTGACCCCCGACTCCTTCTTGGTGACGAGGAAGCTGCCGGAGACCTGGTCCCTCTCCTTTATGTCCTTTATGTATAGTTTCTTCAAACCGATTGCCCCTTGACTCTATGCCCCGCGAGGCGTTCCTCCCTCTCGAGGAACCATTTCACGTACCTCTCCACACCCGAGTCGATCCTGACCTTAGGTGCGAAACCGAGCAGTTTCTTCGCCTTCGTCACGTCCGCGTAGGTTATCGGCACGTCACCCGGCACCGTCTTGCCGTAATCCACGACGGCCTTCTTCCCCAGGCTCTTCTCTATGAGCGCGATAAGGCCGTTCACGTCTATGGTGTTCGCCCCACCGAGGTTGACTATCTCGTAGCGCGAGGGCTTGTAGATGGAGTGGAGAAGCCCGTCGATGATGTCCCCGACGTAGGTAAAGTCCCTCCGGGCCGAGCCGTCGCCGTAGACGGGTATCCTGCTCCCCTCCCAGACGAGGCGCGTGAACTTGGCCACCGCCATGTCCGGCCTGCCGCGCTCGCCGTAGACGGTGAAAAAGCGCAGGCACGTAACGGACAGGCTGTAGAGGTGCGAGTAGGTATAGCACATCAGCTCTCCGGCCCTCTTCGTGGCGGCGTAGGGGGAGATGGGGCAGGTTATCGGGTCTTCCTCGGAGAAGGGCACCTTGCTGTTTATGCCGTAGACCGACGAGGAAGAGGCGAATACGAAGTTGCCCGTCCCGGTGTGCCTCGCGGCCTCGAGCAGGTTGAGCGTGCCCACGGAGTTGACCTCCTCGTAGAGGAGCGGCTGCTCGATAGACGGCCTCACCCCGGCGCGGGCGGCCAGATGGCAGACGGCGTCCGGGCCCTCGGCGCGGAATATCTCCATGACACGGGCCCCGTCCCTTATGTCCGCCTCGTAGAGCTTGAAGGCCGGGTTGGATGAGAAGAGAGCGGCGTTCTCCCTCTTGAGGGCGGGGTCGTAGAAGTCGTTGAAGTTGTCGATTACTACTACTTTCTCGCCCCTTTCGAGCAGGGCCCCGGTGATATGGGAGCCTATGAAGCCCGCGCCCCCGGTTACGATTATTTTCATAAGCTAATAACTAACATATAAGCGGAGCATGGTCAAGGAGTTAAGGCCGCGCGGCGGGCGGCGGCCCCCTATCCCCGGGTGCCGGGCGCTTGACTGCTCTGGCACCGGTGATACAATCAATTATGCCCTACTCATACTCGGAGCACATATCGGACATAGGCATAGAGGCGGTCGGTGCCGACCTCGCCTCCGCTTTCGAGGCCGGGGTCGAGGCCACGCTCAACATCATGTTCGACCTCGATGCCATAGAGGAGAAGGTCTGCGTCGAGGTACGGGCCGAGGCCGGCGACGTGGAGACGCTCTTCGTAGAGGTCATAAACGAGGTGCTCTCCCTGCAGGGGCGCGACGAGCTGGCGTTGAGGAGGCTCAAGGTCGAGGAGATAAGCACCGGGGACGGGTTTGCTCTGCGCGGGAAGGCCTTCGGTGAGAGCTTCGACGCCGCAAGGCACGGGCCCGGCACCGAGGTGAAGGGCGCAACGTACTCTGGGCTCTTCTACAACAACGGAGAGGGCGGGGTGCACGTGCTCCGCTGCGTACTCGACGTTTAAGGAAGGCCTGATGGTTCAGGCCTTGCGCGGCACATGGATGTTCCATAGAGGGAGGGGCGATGATGGACATCAAGGTAAGGAAGGTCTCCGAGTTCGTATGGGAGATACCACGTACGGGGGCCATGCTCGTGCCCGGCAGGATATACGCCGACGAGGAGACGATGGCGCCGCTCATAAAGGACGTCGAGCACCTCAAGGGGGGCGGGCTTACCCCGGCGCTCGTGCAGGTCGCCAACGTCGCCACCCTGCCCGGCATACAGAAGGCCTCTTTCGCCATGGCCGACATACATCCGGGCTACGGCTTCGCCATAGGAGGTGTGGCGGCCTTCGACACGGAGACGGGCGTGGTCTCGGTGGCGGGCGTGGGCTTTGACATAAACTGCGGCGTGCGCGTGCTCAAGACCCCGCTGGAGAAGCAGGACATAGCCGGGATCAAAGAGGCGCTCGCAAGACAGCTGTACCGCGACATACCCTCCGGGGTGGGCTCGCGGGGGCAGATAAGCCTGAAGGAGAGCGATATAGACAGGCTTCTGGTCGAGGGCGCTGCGTTCATCGTGAAGAAGGGATACGGCACGGCAGAGGACCTCGAGTACACCGAGGAGCACGGGTCCATCGCGGGGGCCGACCCACGCAACGTAAGCCACCGCGCGAAGGAGAGGCAGTTCCGCCAGACGGGCACACTCGGCAGCGGCAACCACTACATCGAGGTCCAGTACGTCGAGGAGATATTCGACACAGAGGCGGCCAGCGTATTCGGCCTGCACGAGGGCCAGATACTCATCGCCATACACTGCGGCAGCCGGGCCCTCGGCCACCAGATAGGCACCGACTACCTCAAGACCCTCGATGCCGCAAGCCGCAAG
>JBHHYT010000007.1:0-39785 GCA_046757705.1 Thermodesulfobacteriota bacterium | reverse complement strand
ATGCAGGCGAACGAGTCTATAAAGCGCCTCTTGACCTCGTGTACGGCATCTTTGGGCAGGTCGTCGAAACGCAGGCGCGCCCCGTAGGCGGCTATCTCCCCCGCTATGGTATTATCAGGCATAAGGTAAACCCGTATCATGCGCGCAGGTTGAACGGCCGGGCCGCTACTCCCCCTCCACCTCCACGACCACGGCGGCCGCCTCTCCCCCGGGCGCGCCGAGGGCCGCGACCCCCATGCCCGTACCCGCCCGGCGCATGGAGGAGAGAAGGGAGACGAGAAGACGGGCGCCGGACGCGCCGCCGGGGTTGCCTATGGCAACGGAGCCGCCGTTGACGTTGACCTTCTCCGGGTCGAGCTGCGCCTGCTGAATGACGGCGAGCGAGGAGGCGGCGAAGTCCTCGTTTATCTCGAAGAGCCTTATCTCGTCTTTTTTCAGCCTGGCCTTTTGAAGGAGCGTGTCTATCACCCCGGCGGAGGCTATGGAGAACATCTCCGAGGCTACGCCTGTAGATGAGAAGCCGGCAAGCCTCGCCACGGGCTTGATGCCCAGCCTCTTTACGGCCCTGCCGGAGACGAGCACGACCGCCGCCGCGCCGTCGGCGAGGAAAGAGGCGTTCCCGGTGGTTATCGTGCCGTCGTGGAGCAGCGGGGAATGCCCGGCGAGCCCGTCCGGGTCGAACTTCTGCGGGCCCTCGTCCATATTCAAAGAGGCGAACCTGTCCCTGCCTATGTGGATGGTCATGGGCATGACCTCGCCTTCGAGCAGCCCCTTGCGCTGCGCCTCAAGGGCGCGTGAATAGCTCTGGCGGGCGTACCTGTCCTGCTCCTGCCTGCCTATGCCCATCTGCCGGGCTATGTTCTCGACGCCGCGCGCCACGTGGAAGTCGTTCTTCTCGTCCCAGAGGCAGTCCTTCATTATCGGGTCGAGCAGTTCGGAGCTGCCGAGCCTCAACCCGAAACGCGCCTTCTCAACGAGATAGGGTACCCTCGACAGGTTCTCCATGCCGCCCGCCACGACCACGTCCGCCTCGCGGGACGCCAGCGCCTCGGCCGCGAAGATGATGGAGCCGAGGCCGGAGACAAAGCCGTTGTTTATGAGCGCGGCCCTCACAGAGCCCGGAAAACCCGCGCCGAGGGCGGCCTGTCGCGCGGGCATCGCGCCGAGCCCCGAGGTAAAGACGTTGCCCAATATGACCTCCTCGACGTCCGCCGGGTCGAGCGCCGCCATCTTTACCGCCTCTGCGGCGGCCATCGCGCCGAGCTTGACCGCGGGGACGGCAGCAAGGGAGCCGTTGAATGAGCCCACTGGGGTACGCGCGAAACCAGCTATGAATACGTCTTTCATAAAGCCCCTCCCCCCTCGTTCGATGTCTCCTAAAATATAGCCTATAATGCCGGCGTCGGCAAGGCTTTTGGCCCGCGGCGCAGAGGCGGCGCGCCGCCGCCGGGCCCCCGGGCAGTCCACGGGCCGCCTTGACAAAAGCTCCATAAAAGATAAAATCTAATCAGCCCGCCACGGGACTTCCCGGGTGGTGCTCATACCGTGGAAAACAAAACAGCAGGAGAGGCCGAATGCACAAGGCAATGAACCCGTACACGGACAGGCAGGATGCAGGCAGGATGCTCGCGCAGGAGCTTACCGGATACGCTGACAAGCGCCCGGTGGTGGTGGGCCTGCCAAGGGGCGGTGTCGTGGTGGCCGCGGAGATATCCCGCAGCCTCGGCTGCGAGATGGACATCATCATAGCCGGAAAGCTCAGGGCCCCGTACAACCCGGAGCTCGCCATAGGCGCGGTCAACGAGGACGGGCTCGTCTACATAAACGAACCCGCCGTAAGGAGCCTGCGCATCGAGCCTGATTATATCGAAAAGGAAAAAAAGGAACGCCTCAAGGCCATCCAGGACAGGCTGGCGCTCTACAGGAAGGTCAAGAAGAAGGTCTCTCTGAGGGGCAGGAACGTGATAATCACCGACGACGGGCTCGCCACCGGGGCCACCATGATATCCGCCATACAGGCGGTGCGCGCCGAAGGCGCAAGGAAGATAATAGCCGCGGTGCCCGGAGGGCCGCAGGATACCGTGGACCGCATAACCGGCATGGAGGAGGTAGAGGAGGTGATCTGCCCCATTATCCCGCCCCTCTTCTTCGCCGTAAGCCAGCTCTACGTCTCATTCAAGCAGGTAGAGGACGAAGAGGTCATAGAGATACTCAAGGGCTTCGCCTGACGCAAAAAAAGCGGGCACGTATTATAACGTACCCGCCGCCTGCCAGCCTCCGCGCCACCGCGCCACCGCGCCACCGTACCAGCATACCCCCGTGCCAGCATACCCCCGTGCCAGCATACCCCCGTGTCCCCCGTGCGCCGCCTCGTCTTTCCGGACGGCCCCACGCCCTTTCATACGGCTATCCCTGAAGGTCGATCTTGTCTTTCCTGACCGCGGCCATCGCCGCGCGGTGCTGTCTCTGCGCGAAGTCCCTTACGCTGCCCCCGTTGGACGCCACTTCGCCCCAGGCCGTCCTCTTTGTGAAGAATATCCTTCCTCCCTGGTAGACTATCGTCTCTATCAAAGGCTCCGCGCCGCCATGCGCCTCGGTCTGCACGTGGTAGACGGTGCCGTTGTGCGCGACGTTGTCGTTGAAGCCGAAGACCTCGTGGCCGCCGCATACGGGGGCGGGCCCCTCTGCCGCGGGGCGCGCACGGGAACCGAGCAGGTTGGCGACCACCGCCTCGACGTCCGCGTGCGCGTCCTTCGCGCCGTCGTCGAGCATGAACGGGAGCATCTTTCGGGCCGACGCCTTTATGGACTCCCTCGAGTAGAGCACCCCGGCGCCCGCGGCCTATATGCCGCGGAACGTCCTGGCCGCCTCCTTGAAGAGATCGACCACGCGCTTGTCCCCGCCCGATACGGCCATGTTGAGGAGCAGCTTAGGCCTGTAGGAGCTTATCTCCTCGTGCGCCCTGACGGCCGCGTCCCCGTCCACGGCGGATATCCTCTCGCACAGGCCGGAGAAGCTTTTGACGCCGTTGACGCTCCTTGCGTCCGTGGCGGCCTTTATAAGGGAGGAGATTACCGGGTCCGCGGCGAAGAGGCGCTCAAGCCTCCTGTAGACGAAGCCCTTGAGGAATATGTAGGCGTCCTGTGCCGCCGCCGGCTCCGGAACGAGGACGATGATGCCCTCGTTCGATATGGCGAAGAAGTCAAGGACGTTGTTGCAGGAGCCGGCCCCGAGGTCGACGATGATGTAATCGGCGTCGAGCTCCCTTATGTGCCTTATGAGCCTCTGCTTCCGGGAGTAAGCGGGGTCGGCTATGCCGAGGAACTCCCCGGCCCCGCTTATAAGCCTCAGGTTCGGAAGCTGGGTGGGTATGGCGGCGTCCCCGAGCGTCGCAACGCGCCCCTTGATAAAGTCGTCGAGCCCGCGCTCAGGGTGCCTGATGCCGAAGTACGTATGCAGCTTCGCGCCACCGGGGTCGGCGTCGACGAGCACGACCTCCTTGGCCATGCGGGCAAGCGCGCACCCTATATTTGCCGTGGCGATGCTCTTGCCCACCCCCCCCTTGCCACCCCCTACGGACCATATGGTTTTTCGATCTGCCATCAGGGTTACAAGTATCCTCTTATTTCGAAATTGTCAACTTTTATCGGGATGTATGGACATTTAAATCCTTGACAGAACAGCGGTTTCTGTAGTAAAAATGTATGTACATGGCTTTAAAGTATAAAAATCGCAACCAAACATCGGCACCGGTATGCCCAAGTGAAAAACATTGCAAGCCAACATTCGCTCCTGCTTCTCTTCCTCGCACTCTTTACCGCCGTCACGCTGGGCGGATGCTCCTTTAACGAAAACCTTGACGCCCTTATGAACCCCCCCAGCCCAAAGGACAACACCGACGACTACGGCCAGGCCAACGACTATTACAACGCCTTCTACAAGCAGATGACAGACCGCAAGAGGCTGCTCAAGGGCACCTCCGAATTAAAGGCGCTCGACGCCCTGCCCAAGGACGGGCTCGGCAGGGTAAACTGGACGGTGGCCGTGGTGGACGGATATATCAACCCGAGGAACACGATCGAGCCGGGCGCGCCGGACGAAAGCGACATACCGCTGGACCTCAACATATTCATCGAGGCCAAGACCCCGCTCATGGCCAACGTGCTTTTTCCCCACTCCATTCACACTTACTGGTTAAGTTGTAACATCTGTCATCCGAAGATATTCATACCGGAGGCAGGCGCCAACCCGATAAGCATGGAAGAGATCTGGCAGGGCAAGTGGTGCGGCCGCTGCCACGGGAAGAGGGCCAACTGCGTAAGGTGCCATATCGTGCTGAAGGGGCGGTCCCTGGAAAAGGAGCATTTCAATTAGACGGGCGCGGCAAAGACTGCGCCGGCCGGCCGGTGCGGTGCCAGGACAGATCAGGGTGTATGAGGACTTGACTTCAAGGGACCTTGCATAGTATTATTTACAGTCGTTCGTATATTTGCCGGGCTTTAGCACGCCTTGCCTGCGGTATCCGAAAGGTTAAACCCTGCATACGACCATACAAAACACAATCACCGAGGATTTGAAAATGAAAAAACTGTTCAAGAGCCTTTTATTTCTTATCTTACCGTTCCTCCTTTACGGCTGTATGGCCCCGCCCCTTCCTGACGTCGTGTGGCCAGAGCCGCCGGACCTGCCGCGCATAAAGTACCTGACCTCTTACAGGGGCGCCACATTCAGCAGGAATTCCGTGGCCGCCGACATACTGCTGGGCAAAGAGAGCAAGGGGCTGCTTAAAAAACCGATGGGCGTCTATGTGGACCCGGATGGCAAGGTCTACGTCACGGACACGGCCGCCGCGGACGTATTCATAATAGACCCGGTCAACAAGACCGGGACCACAGCCAGCGAGCTCGGGGCGAACATCTTCTTCAAGCCCATCGGCGTGGGCACGGACTCCAAGGGCAGGCTGTATGTCACCGACTCGCAGTCGGACAATGTCACGATACTCGACCCCAAGACCGGCAAGGTCCTCGGCCATCTCGCTCCCGATGAGCCGTTCGAGCAGCCCACCGGGCTTGTGGTCGACAGGCCCCGCCACAGGGTCTTCGTCACCGACACGCACACCCACCAGATAAAGATATTCGACACCGAGACCTTCAAGCAGATAGGCAGCATCGGCAAAAGGGGCAAGGAAGAAGGGGAGTTCAACTTTCCTTCCCACATAACGGTCGATAAGGACGGCAAACTCTACGTCGTGGACACCATGAACGGCAGGGTGCAGATATTCGACGCCGAAGGCAAGTTCCTGAGGACCTTCGGGGAGTTCGGCGACGCCCCCGGCATGTTCGCAAGGCCCAAGGGCGTCGGTGTGGACAGCGAGGGGCATATATATGTAGTGGACTCCGCGTTCAACAACGTGCAGATATTCGACCAGGAAGGGCACACGCTCATGGCCTTCGCCTCTTACGGCAACGACCGGGGGCAGATGATACTCCCGGCCGGGCTCGCGGTGGACAAGGACGACAACATCTACGTGGTAGACTCGTGGAACCGCAGGGTCGAGGTCTTCGAGTTTCTGGGCAAGAAGTACTACAAGAGGAACAACATCCCTCTGCCCGAAGGCTACGAGGTGCCAGTGGAGTAACCTGCCGGAATATAAAGAGAATAAAAATGCCCGCACCCTGGTGCGGGCATTTTTATTCTCCGGCGCCCCCTCCCTGGGCCCGTGGGGCGCGGCTCAAGGCTCCTCCTTCAAAAAAATATTAAATTTGCATTAATTTTTTTCTTGACAGTTTTTAATATAAGGGTATAATGAGGTTAAGTTAAAGAAGATTCGAAGGTTCATGAGGGGCCTCCGGATTCTTGCAGGTGATGGATGCCGAGGTACCACCGAGGAGAGGTGAGTGGTATTGATGGCATTTTTTTTATCAAAAAAAAATGCCGGGACAACAAGCAGTCTTTCAACCCATCTAAGCAGAAACGAAAGGAGTACACTCATGAAAAGGTTTTTAACTGTAGCGCTTGCGGCCGCGATAGGCCTCACGATGGCTGGTGTAGCTTCAGCGGATGTTGCCAGCAGCACGGCCGCTGGTACCATAGGCACCTACAACGCGGGTGACGCGGCTGGCGGCATCGCGCAGTCAAGGCATAACCTCGGCGCCCTTTCAACCCATGTCGTCAACACGGGCACGACCGGCATATGCGTATTCTGTCACACGCCTCACCACACCAACAAGGGCAACCCAGCAAACGGCCTCGCCCCCCTGTGGAACAAAGGGACGGGTTCTGTGACCTACACCGCCTACGGCACGACGATCGCCGGCACGACCGTTCTGGACTCGGACATCGGTTCGGTCTCACTCGCCTGCCTGACCTGCCACGACGGTGTCAGCACCTTTGACAACCTCGTAAACGCTCCTGGTAAGGGCGGCGTGAACTCCGCAGGCGCCTCGCAGGGCTGGACGTTCATCGACGAGGGCGCGTCGATCGCTCCTAACATGCAGTTCAACGCCAGGGCCAACATAGGCACCGACCTCTCCAACGACCACCCGATGTCAGTCGTGTACAACGGCGGCAGCGCGGCGTCCTTGAGGGACACCAGCACGACCATCAGCGCCATCGACCTCACGACCGGCCTTGCCGCCAGCTACGCCACGTTCGACGGCGGCAATCTGACCAAGAACCTGTGGGCGGTAAGCGGATTCGTCTCCAACACCGCGACGATCGCCGATCTGCTCAGGGGTCCTTCGGCGAACAGGGTCGAGTGCTCCAGCTGTCATGACCCGCACTTCAACAACAAGAGCTACAACGAAGTCGACCTTACCTACGGTACCGACACACTGGGCGGTGAGTCCAGCTCCAACGGTCTCTTCCTCAGAAGGGTCGGCGGTAACTCAGGGTCAGGCGTTTGCAGGACCTGCCACGCCAAGTAAAACAGCTGTCGCAGTCAGCATGACTGCAGCGGTTTTAAAGAGAAGGGGCTGGATTTTCCAGCCCCTTCTCTTTTTTTTTAAAAACTTTTCCATTTTTTCAGAAACGTTGCCAATCCTTGAAACACACCGGACCTCATGGCGGGGCCGCGGGGTTGGCGCCGGCGCCGCCGGGCATGGGAGATGGGAGCGGCGCAGCCGTCAGACCGCATGAGAAAAAAACAGGATAGCCGGAGAGCGATAACCCATTGTAATACAAGTATTTTCATGAGACCAGAGACCACCATCCCTCCCCTGCCCCGCCGCCCCTCCCAGGCCTCTCCCGGGTGCCGGTTTCTGATTAAAATTTTTTAATAAATGTCTAATACTTATTTAAATGAATGATAATAGAATGAGGTACCATCAGGTTATGGTTGTGATATCTACAAACCATCAAAAAAAACCTGAAGTTTTCTTTTGATAGCGCCGAGGTAAAGTATCAAGCCAGTGCGAGACGAGCCTTTTTCCTCCTTGCCGCGGCCTTGCACCGGAACCGCGCGAAACACGCGCATACCGTATCCGCTTAGAAGTATAGGGTGCCGGGGATGCCTGCTGGAAAACGGGCACGCAATATGAACGAGAAAGCAGGCCCTCACGTCTGGAAAGGAGCAGCCGGGACAAAAAACAAGCATCACCACTCTTGAAAAGAGGTTTTTCGATTTATTATTTTTTCTCTTTATATTATAATGCGTTCACCAAAATCCGGAGGTAATAAAATGCGCAGTTTCTGTAAAAAGGCCTTACTCGCAGCACTCTTCGTGGCCATGCTCTCGCCGGCCGCCTCAGCCGCTGTCAATAAAATAAACAACCAGGACGACTCACCCATAATGCTCCGGGTGGACGACGAGGAATTTACGCAGAAGTACTTCGACGCATCCGTCGAGAAGCTCCTTCCGCTTGTCGCGTTCCACAACTCGCTTTCGGACGAGAGGATGAGGGCCCTCCGGAAAAAGACCCTTAAAAACATCATAAACAGGGAGCTCATATTCAAATACGCAAAGGAGCACAACAAGGACAAGGTGCCCGATAAGGACATAGACCAGAACATCGAGGAACTGAAGAAGAAGCTCCGCGGGGGAGACACCATCGAAAAGGTGCTCGAAAGAAGCGAGATGACCATGGAGGAGTTCAGGGCGGAGGTCAACAAGGGCCTCGCGATCGCTAACACCATAAAAGACAAGAAGAAAGAGCTCAAGGACAAGGCCGATTCCATCGTCACGCGGGACTACATGCTCGACTACTACAAGCACAACCTCGATAAGTTCAAGGAGCCGGAGCAAATACACATACGCACGATACTGGTAAAGGCCGACCCCTCGGGCGGCATAAAGGTATGGGACGCGGCGCGCAAGAAGCTCGAGGGCATACGCGATACCATAGAAAAGGGCATGGACTTCTCCGAGGCCGCAAAGGAGTTCTCCGAAGACCCCTACGCCGAAAAGGGCGGGGACATGGGATGGTCGCACAGGGGCAGCATCATGGCTGAGTTCGAGGAGGCTACCGCGGGGCGCAAGACCGGTGAAATAGTAGGGCCCTTCGCTTCCCTCTACGGCTACCATCTGGCGAAGATCGAGGGCATCAGGCCGGCGGTGCAGAGGAAGTTCAAGGAGCTGAACCTGAAGAACCTCGAGAAAGACCTGCAGAAAAAAGAGTTCTCGAGACTCTGGAAAGAATGGCTCGAAGACATGAAGAGCAAGTCCAAGGTCGAGGTGCTCATTCCTATCAAATAAAAGGGCGCAGGTTTTACGCATACAAACGCGGAGGCCGCGGCGCACGTATGCGCCGCGGCCTCAAAAAGGTATCTGGCTGATGAATAATTCCCGATCCATAGCTGAAAAAACGCGCAGAGCAGCGCCGCATCTTGCGGTGCTGCTCTGCGTTTTATTTCTCTGGGGTTGCTCCGGCGAGAAAAAAAAGACCTCCGCCGATCTCCAGGCCGCGCCCGAAAAGACCACCCCCGTTGCCGCGGCATCCGTGCACGCCGGGGACCCGGCCTCGGGCAAGGCTATCTACCTGAGGTACTGCCACTTCTGCCACGGCCGCAAGGGCATGGGCGACGGCCCCGTGGGTATCGCCATCTCCCCCCACCCCGCCGACTTCGTGCATGACACCAAGCGCATGAACAAGACCGACGCGGAGCTCTTCGAGTCCATCACAAAGGGTATTCACAAGACCATAGGCGGCGAAGAGATGGCCATGCCGAGATGGAAGGAGATACTTTCCGAGCAGGAACGATGGGATGTGCTCTCCTACGTAAGGAAGCTCGAGCACGAGGGCCGTGCCGCGGAGAAGAAAAAATAAAAGGCCCGGGCGCTCCATGCGCCCGTACGCTTCAAAAGAGAACCGAGGAACAGTATGAAAAAACAGTCCCTTATGATATCCCTGGCGTTTCTCGCAGCCGCGACACTGCTCTTGAGCCCTGCCGCACAGGCCCAGCTGGACGATTACGACCCGGTAACGGGCGAGCCCAACTGCGTGAAGTGCCATACACCCGACAAAAAATACTCGATAGACTACTCCCGGGAGGATACCTGCGTGGAATGCCACGGCCCGGGGCTGAGCGACAGATACCTCGACATAAACGACAGGTACAGGGTCCACGAGGCGAAGAACGAAAAGACCGAGGTGGCCTCGGACATGGTCGTAACCGCCTCCACGAAGGAGCCTGCCAGGCCCGGGGCCGCGGCAAAGGCCCCAAGGGAGATGGTGCTCGTGCCCTCCGGAGAGTTCACCATGGGCTCCAACGAATGGTGGCCCAAGAGCCAACCGGAGTACAAGGCCTCTGTCAAGGCATTCTACATAGACAGATACGAGGTAACGAACGAACGGTACAAGGAATTTGTCGACGCCACCGGCAGGCCCGCCCCGAGGCACTGGATTGGAGGACGGATACCGCCGGGCAAACGCGACCATCCGGTCGTCTACGTCACATGGTACGACGCCGACGCATTCTGCAGGTGGGAGGGCAAGAGGCTCCCGACCGAGGTCGAGTGGGAAAAGGCCGCCAGAGGCACCGACGGCAGGACCTTCCCCTGGGGCGATAAGTTCGACAAGGACAAGGGGAACACGCCCCAGTACGGCAACGGGGACACCATGCCTGTGGGCAGCTTCGAGAACGGGAAGAGCCCGTACGGCGCCTACGACATGGCGGGCAACGCCTTCGAATGGGTGGACAACTGGTTCCAGCCGTACCCGGGCAACACCCATCCGGACGAGAACTACGGGAAGAAGTACAAGGTCCTGAAGGGGGGCTCGTGGTACGACTGCACGTACTACAAGTGCGGCATAAGCGCCCCCGCCTTCAACAGGATATTCTTCCACCCGAGGACCAGGAACAACAACTTCGGATTCAGGTGCGCTAAAGACAAATGACGGGGTCGTGGAGATAAACCCCGGCGTGGTCAACCTCGCCTTCGCGGCCTCAAAGGACTCTACCGCGAGGCCCGGCACCCCCGTATCGCACGCCCCGGTCTACCGGCCATTCGCACAGGACGTAACCGGGCTGCTCACAAGACAGGTCTACTTCGACAAGGGGCCTTTCCTCTTTACGGACGATTACAACCCCGTGGACTTCGAGGACCTCCGCACGAGGGAGGCCTTCCGCTACTACACTATAGTGACCGCGGACAGGGATATAGTAGTCTATCAGGCGTTCCATCGACCGGTCCCGCCGGCCGCCGAGACAGCTTTCAGTTCCCCCTTTGCGGCCATGGCCGCAAAGGGGTGCAACAATAACAGGAGGTTTCAAATGCACTATACGTACCGTAAGGCCGGCAAGTACCTTCTGGCCGTTACAGTGCTGGCCGCTCTGGCCGGCTGCAAATCCACCCCGCCGCCCCCGAAGGGCATGATAGAGATACCCGCGGGAGAGTTCATCATGGGCAGCAACGACGTGGACACCGAGGCGAAGGCCATGCAGTACGGGGACAGAAGGCCCTGGTACGCTAACGAAAGGCCCGAAAGGAAGGTCACACTCGACCGCTACTACATAGACAGGACGGAGGTCACCAACCAGCAGTACAAGGAGTTCGTCGACAAGGCGGGCCACAGGCCGCCTCCGCACTGGCGCGGGCCCAAACCGCCGGCGTCGCTGGCAGACTCCCCCGTGGTCTTCGTGGAGTGGGCTGACGCGGACGCGTACTGCAAGTGGAAGGGCGGCAGGCTACCGACGGAGGCCGAGTGGGAGAAGGCGGCCCGAGGCACCGACGGCAGGCAATTCCCCTGGGGCAACGAGTTCGATATAAAGAAGGTCAACACCCTCGGAGAGTTCGGAGGCACGACACCTGTCGAGCTTCTCAAGGAGGGCGCCAGCCCGTACGGGGTGCTGGGCATGGCCGGAAACGCCCAGGAGTGGACCGCAGACTGGTACAAGCCCTACCCGGGCAACGACTTCAAGGACCCGGAATACGGCGAGAAGGTCAAGGTCGTTCGCGGAGGCGGATGGGGCGGCATGGGGCACTACTCCCTGTCGGTCTACGTCAGGACTTCGTTCAGGAACACCGCTCCCCCTCAAGGGGTTTATGATGACGTAGGGTTCAGGTGCGTGTGGCCGAAGTAGTACGCGCTCTTTAGCCGGCGCGGGCTACGCCGCACACCCGCATGGAGACTGCGCGCAGGCGCGCTACGGGGCCGTCTTGCGCCGCCCCCGTAGTGTGTCTTTTTTCAGCTTGTATGGTTTTTCAGGTTTTTCATCGAGTTTCATCGAAAGGACCCGCTTTTTATGTTCCGTAACCCGAGATTCTGGCCGGCCATCCTGCTGATACTTACGGTATGGCTTATACCCGCAAAGGGCTTGTGCGTGGTGGACGACCCTTACGCGTACAAATATTTGTTCGGCAGGCTGCTTCTCGAATACGAAAGGGATAATATCGACCGTGATGGTGTCAGGGAAGACGACACCAAGTTCAAGCAGACGTATGTCCTGACCGCAAGGGGCTATACCCTCTCCCGCAGGCTCATAATCTACGACGCAGGCGCGGCGTACGAGAACAATGACTTTACCTCAAACAAGACGACCACAAACACCACCACCACGCGATACAACTTCAGGACCACCCTGCTTCCGCTATCGGCCATACCTTTGACTCTGTACTGGGACCGGACCGCGACCATGCTGACAACCACGTCCGAGACGACGACCACCGAAAGCGTCTACGGGTTGAACTGGTACATGAACTTCAGGACGCTGCCCAGGGTTTACCTGTCGGCGGAAAGGGACCTCACCGAAACGTCCGACGGGGACACCGGTACTACGGACCTCTACAGCGTGGAGCTGAGCAAGGAGATCGGCCCGACGGAGAATAAGCTGAACTATGACCTCAGCCAGAGCGAAACCAACGGGTCAGCCTTTTCACGGTATACATTGAACTTCACGAACAATACGGACATATCGAGGAACACAAAATTCTTTCTCGGGACGACAAGGGCCCAAACTTCGTCCACGGACGAGTCGTCTACCACACTTACCGGCGTCAGCCTGTCCATAATGTCCTCCCCGAGCTCCGACTTCCGCCAGACGCACTCGTTCAACTACTACAAGAACGAGGATGACACTAACACCCAGGAGGGCAACACCTACGACGGTACCATGCAATATGAGGTGACCAGGCGGCTGCACACCAGTTTCACCCTTGACATCAACAACACCTTAAACGACAGCGGCACATCCAAGTCGGAGGACAAGACAACCTCAACGAGCATGGCGGTCTCCTATCAGCTTACCGACGCATTTAGTATATCGCAATTGCTTGCCTATTCCGTCTCTGACACCAACTCCACGGACCCGGCGGCGAACGTGGCGGACAGGGAAACCTTTAGAGAGCTTACACGCCTGACCTATGCGAAGAGGCTGAGATGGGCGCGTATGAGCGCATCGGGAGGGCTCGGCTACACCCAGGAAAAGAGCCAGAGCATCATATCCGGCCAGGCCATCGAGGAGAACGCCCAATTCTCGCTCATCAACATCGACCTTAACAGGTTTGTCGGAGCGGATATGTCGTTGACTTACAGGCACACAAAGACCATCTCCGGCGATAACATCGACAGCACCTCCGATGCGTACCATGTCTCCGTGTACAACAAGATGTGGAAGAAGTACGCGTACGCGGTCGCGACCTACAACAAGACCACCGATACCTCGTATCTCAACCTGATCGACCGCTGGAAGGAAGAGTACCGGTTGGAAGCCACGTCGAAGTACTTCAAGGATATCGATCTCCGCTCCTACTATGAAATAATCAAGAACTTCGAAAATATCATAGGCACCAACGTTAGTACCAACAAAGGGTTCTCGGCCAGACATAAAAGGGATTTCTACGGCGGCAGACTCGACCTCTTGTTCGATTACTCCACCTTTGACAGTACCTTCCCCGGCGGGAGCGATTCCCTGACTCAGCTCCGCTACACCATTTCCTACGCGAGAAGACTTTTAAGGGGCCTGGAATGGTCAGCCTCCATAGACAGGATCACGCAGGACACCGACACCGCCTTCGAGAATGATACCCGCATACATAATATGCTGAGATATCCGTTCCGCAGCTGGCTTCTCTCCCTGGAGCACAGATACACAGTCACAGAGGCGCCATCGAGGGACTTTACCGAGAGCTTGCTCCTTTTAAAGGCCAGCAGGGCCTTCGTCAGGGTGTGGCAGTAAGGGCACCCGAGGATACCGGAAGGCGTTATATGACGCATACAAACTCACCCGCCGCGCGCACGCTCACCTCCGTACTGATGCTGCTCGTGCTCTTGGGCCTCGCCTCTATCACCTATAGCAGAAACTTCGCGTGGAAGACCCCGACATCCCTGTGGGCCGACGTCGTGGCCAAGAGCCCGGACAAGGCCCGCCCTCACTACAACTACGCTACGGTGCTCGCGGGCGAAGGCAGGCTCGACGAGGCCCTCGAGGAGAACATCAGGTCTCTGAAGATATACCCGTATTACGGCAAGTCGTACTTCAACATCGGGGCGATCCTCCAGGTGCGCGGGCGCGTGCAGGAGGCGATAGAGAACTACAGGACAGCCATCGAGCTGAAACCCGACATCGTGGAGGCCCACAACAACCTCGGCTACGCGTACTACTCCATGGGGCTTCTCGACTCGGCCCTGGGGGAGTACCGGGAGGCCATCAGGTTCAAGCCCTCGTACGCGAAGGCGTACTTCAACATCGGGCGCATATACATGGAGCAGGGCAGGCTGGAAGACGCCGGCAGGGAGTTACGCAAGTCCATCGGCTACGACCCTGACAACGCGCAGGCATACTACCTGCTCGGCAAGGTACTCCTTGAGCAGGGACGGATGACGGAGGCGGCGCAAGGCTTCACCGAGGCCCTTGAGCGCCAGCCCGGCATGGCGGAGGCGTACAACGGCATAGGCAGGATACTGGAGAGCCGGGGGAGGTACGGGGATGCGGCCGAGGCGTACCGGACCGCGCTCAAGATAAGCCCCGGCTTCGAGGAGGCGCGCAAGAACCTGATGGGGCTGAGGGAGAGGCGCTGAAGGGCCCGTCAGGCGTTGATCTCCTCTAATGCGCTCCTGGCCTCGTCACGCACCGACGGTTCGCTGTGGTCGGAGAAGGCCTTTACATACCCCTCAAAGCCCTTTGCCCTGCCCCCGAGCGTCCCTGCCAGCCTCAGTATCTCCACTATGGCCCCGGAGTCGTTGTTGTCCCCGGCCGCCATCAAAGCCTCGAAGACCCGCGGGACGTCCTGCTCCGTAAGCCTTTCGGATGTCTCCAGGAGGGACCTGGCCGCCGATACCACCGCACCGTGACCGCCGGAGACCATCACCTTCAGGAGCGCGTCTACACCATTCCTGCCGGCGTCCGCAAGGGCCTGAGCGTAGGTGGACCGGTAAAAGTCCTCAGGGCGGGCAAGCAGCCGCTGCGCGACAATGTCGACGCCATCGCTGAACCCCTCTATGAGCGCGGAGGCGGAGACCTTCCTGACGTGATAGGCCTCGCTGTCGAGGTGCTCGGCGAGCACCTCCTTCGCCTCCTCGGTCTTGAGACGCGCAAGCTCCTGCGCCGCGAGGATGGAGACATCCTCGTTCTTGTGGTCCAGCCCGCTGATGATGATGTTCGTGAAGGCCTTGTTCCTTGAAAGGGCTATGGTGTGCAGGATGGTCTTGGGGAAAACGCCCGGCGGGGGTGTCTCGATCAGGTACGCAAGCTCCCTCATGGTTGCCGCCAGGTCCTCCTTGGCAAGGTGGTTTATGAGCATGGTGCCTTCCTCCCTCGTCACCGTGCCCGCCATAACCTTCGAGAACATATTAGTAAGCTTCTCTCTCTCACCACTCATAGGTATTGCTCCGGTTCCTTTCCAAAGTTCGTAATCAAAAAAATAGCATACAAAGCAGGCCGCCACCCTCAGGAAGCAGACAGGGCCACAACGATTCTAACACAAAGCAAAACCCCGTGACAACCACCGGCGTCTGCGCTCCTTGCCTTAAATCTACCTTAACCGCCTGGCATTGTCCAGCATAACCGCCAGGCCAGCCCTCCGGCTCACAGGGCCGCCGGGCCGGGCCGTTGAATTGCCGCCCTTTCCCGCCGCCTAGCCCGGCTGAAGGAGCCTGTTGAGCGCGCCTCGGGCCTCGGAGAAGCCCGGGTCTATGGCAAGGGCCTTCCTGAACTCCTCGGCGGCCAACTCGGGCATCCTCTCCCTTACGAGCACGAGGCCGAGGTTGTAGTGCGCGTCCGCGCTCCGGGGGTTCAGGCGTATCGCCTCGGCGTAGTGCGCAACCGCCAGCCTGTTCTCTCCGAGCCTCTGGTAGGTCCACGCGAGGTTGTAGTGCGCGTTCTCGTCGGCCGGGTTCAGCCTTATCGACTCCTTATAGGCCTCCACCGCGCGCCCGGCGTCCCCGGCGCTCCAGTAGAGCATCGCGAGGTTGTACCACCCGACGGCGTTGCCGGGCTTGAGGCGCAGCGCCTCCCGGAAGTGCATCTCGGCGTTCTTGAAGTCCTTCCTGCCCTGGTATATGAGCGCCAGGTTGTAGTGCGCCTTGTCCTTGTCCGGCTTCAGGCGCAGGGTGTCCTTGTACTGCTCTATCGCCCTGTCAAGCTCGCCTCTCCTGTGGTACGCCCACGCGAGGTTGTAATGAGCCCGCTCCTTGCCCGGGCTCTTGCTCACCGTGTCCTCGTACAGGGAGACCTCGTCCCTCCAGACCATGTTTCTCCTGTACGATGCCGCAGCGAGAGGCACGGCCACGACGAGGATGAGCACCACTGCTGCCACGGAGTACGACAGCCCCGTAAGGGCGCGCTCCCTTGCGCGTGATACGCCGTAAAAGGCGGCGGAGCTGAAAAAGACCGCCGCGCCCACGCTCGGCAGGTAGAGCCTGTGCTCGAATATGATATCCTTTATCGGTATTACCGAAGACTCTATCGATACGGTGACGAAGAACCAGATGACGCCGAAGGAGGCGAGCCGGAGATAGGCGTTGCGCGTCGCGAAAGACCTTACGAAACCGTAGACCGCGGAGCAGAAGACCCCGAGCAGGAAGAAGAACGAGAGGAATACCTGCGGGGCCGCGAAGCTCCTGAACATCGGGTAGTCGTAGTCGAGGTTCTGGGCGACCGGGAGCACGAGGAGCCGCAGGTATGTCACCACCACCCTGAACTGGGTAAGGAGATAGTCGTGCCTCGATAACATGGTCAGGTCCCGCAGCTGCGCGCTCCGCACCTCCTCCCCGACGGCGTGTCCCGCCCCCGCCAGGCTGGCGTCCGCGCCGAAAATAGTCAAGGGTATCACCGCGAGCGCCGATAAGAAGGGGAGAAGGGGCACAAGGCGCTTCGCGCTCCTTACGGGCCCCTCGAAGAACGCGAGTTCGATGAAGACCACCATGAACGGCAGGGTAAAGCTTATCTCCTTCGTCTTCTGAGCTACAAATGCGGCGGCGACCGAGGCTATGTACACATGGGCCCTGCCGCCCTGCCTCCATCTCACGAAGAGCGCGATGCTCAAGAGGTAGAAGAGGGTGGCGAGGGAGGCGAACCTCTGGGAGATGTAGGTAATCGCCTCGGTCTGCACTGGGTGGGAGACGAAGACGAGAGCGGCGAACAGCGCGACCAGGTACGCCGGGGCAGCGCCCGAGGCCCTCTTCACAAGCGGCGTCTCGAAGAGCAGCGCCACGAGCCACCATACGAGCAGGCCGTTGGCGATATGTATGAGCAGGTTTACGGCATGGTAGCCCGTAACGTCGAGGCCGCCGAGCTGGTAGTTTATGGCGAGGCTCAGGTAGGTGACATACCGGGTGCCGTAGGGGGGCCAGAAGGCCCCCAGGCCGTGCTGCCTGTTGTAGTCGATGACGAACATGTGGTCGTCAAACTGGAAAGGCGAGCCGAAGGTGTTCGAATAGGCGGCCAGCGCGAAGGCCGCCACGAGCAGAGCGGCCAGCGCGAGGCGCCGGGGGCCGTGGGTATCTCTTTCGTGTTCCAGGGGTTTTTCCATAATAACGTTCCCGGGGAAACTGCCGCCGTTCCCTCGCGCGGTGCCGGAGCGAAAAAAGCGGCATAATCTCAATATTTTAACCCATTTCCGGGCATACATAAAGAATTATCCTTGTGACTTTGAGCACTTGATTTGACGGTGTGTTTATTATAATGTAAGTACATTAGGAACGACCATGCTCTTGAAAGATAACGGGTTGAGTATGACCGATGGATATAACGCCGAGCGGCTCGCCTTGTTCGATTCGCTCATCAAAAAAAAACTGGGCGTGTCCAACGGACGGTTCTGGACGCTTGAGCCCCGGGAGATGCGTTTCAGGCACGGCGAGACGATAGCCGAGCTCAAGATACCCTACCACATGGGCGGCGACGACGAGGCCGTCATAGAGGGCGCGGTCCAATCGCTGCTCGTGCTGCTCTCAAGGCGTTTCGAGTCCGCGGGGATGGAGCCGCGGGGCGAGAGCGACGCGCAGCACATCAATGTCAGCGTGCCGCCCCTCAAGGAAAAGACCTTCAGGACCGACATCTTCATCTCCGAGTCCATCGAGCAAAAGCTCGCCACCACGATACTCTCCTGCTCCGCCTTCATGGACAGCTCCATCCTCTCAAGCTGGCTCGGCACGGACGGCCACGGCAGGAGGTTCATCAGATGGATAGGCGGTATCTTCGAGAAGGCGCTCAAGGACGAGGCGCGCCACGGAGGGGAGGAGAAGACATCCTACCTGCTGCTGCTGGCGGCGCTCAACACCATACGCAAGAAAAAAGACGCCGTAAAGGGCTGCCGGATAAAGGGTATCTCTTACGAGAAGGTGGACCTCACCGTCGGCCTCACGCTCTTCCTTACGTTCAAGGAGGCATTGGGCGGCCTGCTCGAGAGGCTCAAGGAGTCGGACGCCACCTGCTACACCCCTCAAGCGCACGCCCTGCTCTGCTCGGCGCTCGTGCCCAGGGCGTTCCTCTCCATACCTTCCAACATACTCTCCTCGACGCTCAACCCCTACGGCATCAACCAGGAGATATTCGACGCCGTAGCGAAGCTGGCGCCGGGTGCGGACGGGGCGCAAGGCACGGCGGAGCTCATCGACGAGGCCACGAGGCTTGTCCGCAGGGACTCGCGTACCGTCTCCGGGATAAAGGAGCAGTACGATATAGTGCGCTTCAGGCAGGAGGCGATGGTGTACCTGCACGAGTTCGACATACCCGGCAATGAGGCGCAGAACCGGCTCTACGAGATGTACAACGACGACCGCCTGATAAGGAACTTCATAAACGACTCCCGCGCCTGTGCCAGCCTTTCCGCCGGGCTCGAGGAGGTTAAAAAACGGTACGCCGCCCGCGACGCCCGAAGGATGGAGATAATAACCGGGTTCCAGGAGTACATATCGGGCTTCAACAAGCCATCTTTCCTCGGGGGGCTGCTCAAGGGCTCCAGGAAGGAGGCCGAGCACATAACACCGGCCATAGAGGGGTACTACGCCTGCCTGCTCGACGACAACGTCGAGGCTTACGAGCGCCTGATGCGCGGCTATCTCGTAGACCGCCGCGGGGAGTTCGAGCAGAACACGCTCATCGAGGAGTACAACCGAGGCAGGCTCTACCGTTTCTCAAACGACGAACGGGCCATCTTAAAGACGCTCACGCTCGAGGAGGAAGGCCAGCTGTTCATCGACATGAAGGACTTCACGCGCAAGACGCTCAAGGTCAAAGAGATAGCCATGGCCGAGTTCATGAAGGAGTACTTCTACAAGCCGATACTCCTTGCGGCGAGCAAGTACCGCATGGGCACCGGGGTGGAGACCGACGAGCGCGGGATAAAGCTTACGAACCTGCCCGGGGACGCCGCCATATTCTCCGGGGGCATAACGTACCTCGTCTCGCTCGCAAGGGACATCCAGCACGTCATAAGGAAGTACAGGGAACAGCTGCTCATGAGGCTCCCCCCCAGAAAGGACGAGGAGATCCTCGACGAGGTGCACAAGACCTTCGAGCAGCGCAGGGATGAGCTCAGGCACAGGAGGGCGGAGCTCGACAAGGCGATAGAGAACAAGGAGCCGCGCGTGGAGCACAGGCTCGTGGCCCTGGGCGAGGAGGAGTACCGCCTGGAGAACACCTACAGGGACGAGCTGGAGAACGCCATCAAGGGCGAGCTGGAGGCGGGCCTGTACCTCTCATACGGCGCGAAGGCCGAGACCATGCTCATAGAGCCAAGGGAGGGTTTCACCGGCTCGGTGAAGGTCGCCATCGGGGAGAAGATAAACGAGGCCGCTCGCGGCACGTTCAGGAACCACCTCGTGCGCGCCAAGCTCGAGCTGATGCTCGAAAAGGCGAAGGTCAAGAGGAAGAAGAAGCTCAAGTACCCGTTCGACATCTACATAGACAGGATATACTCGGTAAAGATGCCTCCCGAGATAGAAAGGGCGTTCGAGAAGCTGATCATGAGCAGGAAGTCGACGAGCGCGCAGGCGATGACGCAGGTGATGGCCAACGAGTTCTTCAACGACCTGAAGAAGATCATATCCGGAGATCCGTTCTCCAACCTCAGGGTCATATCCACCACCACGGACATATACAACAAGGGGCAGGCCATAAGCCGCAACGCCCTGGACTCCTACATGAAAGAGACGAAGGGCTCCAAGTTCTTCTTCCACAAGTCGGTGGCCGCTTCCGAGCTCGACCAGTCCATCAGGGACACCTTCTTCTTCCCCTACGACACGCTCGAGTTCTGGTTCGGGGTGGAGTCCATGAAGGGAGGCGAGAGGGTCGAGGGCTTCTACATGAACGGAGAGGTCATATTCAAGGGGTTCGAGGCGAACACCCCGACGGTCATATACGAGATACTCGACACGGAGGGAGACTTCTTCAGGGCGCTGTTGAAGCACCACTTCGAGCGGTGGCACGAAGAGGCGCGCAAGGCGAGCTTGCAGGAGGGCCTGTAGGCGGAAGGCCGCCCGCCTTCCAGATCCCTTCTCCCCCCTCCCCCCCTTTGCTCCCTTGCTCCCTTTGCCCCCCCCGGGGCCTGTCCAAAGCCCGGGCCGGGTCGAGGACGAGACCCGTTACCGGTGCTTTTCTTCCAACACCTCGTTCATGGACCCCGTCCTGTACCCCTGAAGGTCGAGCGTAACATAGGTAAAGCCTATCTCCTTGAAACCCTCGACCACGCGCGTCCTCACGCCCGGGTCGGCGAACGCGGCAATCTCCTCTTGCGCCACCTCGATCCTTACCATAGGGCCGTGGAAGCGAACCCTGAACTGACGGAAACCGAGCGAGAGCAGAAGCTCCTCGCCGCGCTCCACCTTGGTAAGCCTCACGCCCGTTATCTCCGTCCCGTAAGGGAAACGTGAGGAGAGGCAGGCGAAGCTCGGCTTGTCCCACGTGGGCAGCCCGAGGGAGCGGCTGATGGCCCTTATGTCCGTCTTCGTAAGCCCGGCCTCCTGAAGCGGGCTCCTTACACCAAGCTCCTCGGCCGCGGCCCTGCCCGGCCTGTAGTCGAGCAGGTCATCGGAGTTGGAGCCGTCGGCCACGAAGGCGAACCCCTCGGCCTTCGCCCTCTTCGAGGATATGCCGAAGAGCTCGCTCTTGCAGTAATAGCACCTCTTCGTGCCGTTCTCGGCGAAGTTCGGTATCTCCAGCTCGTTCGATTCCACGACGATGTGGCGCGCGCCGATGAGGGAGGCCAGCCGGCACGCCTCCTTGAACTCCCTTTCCGGGTAGGTCGGGGATGTTGCGGTAATGGCGGCCACCTTGTCGGGCCCGAGCTCGTCGAAGGCGGCCTTCAACAGGAAGGTCGAGTCCACGCCGCCGGAGAAGGCCACGAGCACTGAGCCCATGGAGCGGAGCACCCCTTTGAGCCCCTCGAACTTCTCGAACGCCGGGGCGAGTTTGCGCGCCGTGGCCGGGGCGGGGCCGGCCGAGGGGGTTGTGTCACAGCCCTTCAGCATACGCGGGCCTCATCTATGACGGCCTCGGGGGCGGGCCCGGCCTCGAACTCCAGGAGCTTCTCGCCGTTAACGGCCCTGAGCGTGCGCCTGCCCTCGGCCTTGGCCCCGGCGTACCTGATGATAAGGCCGCCGGCAAAGTCCCTCGCCTGCGCGCCGTCGGTGCCGCATACCATGGCCACGGGGCCGGGGAAGTCCACTGGCTCGATGATGGTGTCCCCGGGCTGGAGCATCACCCTGAGCTTCGCGTTGTCCGCCTCGTCCCTGCCGACGATGATCTTCACCCCCCGGTGCCTGAAGTGACGGCCGGTCTTGAGGAGCACGAGGTCCTTTTTCGTGACGTCCTTCTTGTTCTCGAGCAGGTCCCTGACCTTCTTCGAGAATATCTTGTCCGTAAGCAGGCAGCCGCCGGAAGGGCACGGGTAGTCGTTTACGTCGAGGTCGTCGGCAAGCGCCATCTGCGGCTTGCGGCTCCTGCCGAGCACGTCGAGGAGCTTTTCACGGTCGACGAGCCCGGTCTTCTCGGGGATGGTAGGCTCGAGCTGCTTCGCGGAGAGCGGCCTCAGTATCAGCCCTTCGAGCCGGCTCTCGCGCTCTATGACCCTGAAGGCGTCCTTGCGCTGGCTCATGGGCCTCTGGCCGAGTACCTCGCCGGTTATGACGAACGAGGCGCCTATCTCCTTCATGTACTCCTTTGCCTGGACGAACATGTAGACCCTGCAGTCCACGCACGGGTTTATGCCCTTGCCGTAGCCGTGCCTGGGGTTCCTGACTATCTCTATGTAGTCGAGCCCCTTGGTTACGACCTTGATGGGTATGCCGAACTCCTCGGCGACCCTCCTGCTCTCGCTACGGCAGCCGCCCTTGTCCTTGCCTCCGGCGGAGCAGGTGCAGAACGACGAGGTGAAGTTCAGCGCGTGCACCTCTATGCCCTGGTCTATCATCATCTTGACGGCGAGCGTGCTGTCGAGCCCGCCCGAGAGTAAAGCAACAGCCTTTGTCATATCCTTGAGAACTCCCTTTTTCAGCTTTTGCCGGGCCGGGTTCCCGGGGGCGGCCCCGGGCCACGGCAGCCTCGCATACGGTTAAAACTCCTTGTAATTTCATAAAATATCATTATACTGGTAAGGAACCGGGAAATCAAAACAAATCAATGCCCGGCCCCCGCTCCCGGCCTTCTGTCCCGGGCTTTCCCCGGTGAGTATGCCGTGGCCGGGCCCTTCCGGTGACACACAGTATGGGGCGACGTCTCAAGGCCAGAGCCATTCTATGAAATCCGAATACCTTATAACACTACTGCTCTCACTCCTTATCGGGTACCTGATGTACCTGGTCATGGCCCCCTTTTTCGTGCCCATCTTCTGGGCCGTGGTCTTCGTGATACTCTTTTACCCGTACTACAAGTGGCTTCAGCGCCGGATCACCCGGCGCAAGTGGCTGGCGTCCCTCCTGGCCTGCGTCTCCATCGCGATCTTCCTCATAGTGCCGATGGCGATTATCGGCGGGGCCGTCGCCAACGAGCTGCTCCACCTCTTCCAGTGGGCCGAGGAGTACATGAAGACGCTCTCCACACGGGCGCACAAGTCACCGATATTCTTCGTCTCCTACGTCGAGCACTTCCTCGCCCAGTACATAGACATCACCGGCATAGACATACGGAGCTTCTTCGCCAACGCCGTAAAGCAGGTGGCGCAGTTCGCCGGAGAGGGCATGAAGGGCTTCATCAAGAACATCGGCGGCTTCCTGTTCAACATCACCCTTGCCTTCTTCACCATGTTCTTCCTCTTCAGGGACGGGGACGGGCTCTTTAACATCGTAAAGGACCTCGTGCCGCTCTCCGAGCCGGACAAGAAGAAGATTATAAACAAGAACCGGGGCGTCATCTCCGCCACGATAAACGGCGGCGTGCTCGTGGGCGCCGTACAGGGCTTTCTCGGAGGCATCGCCTTCTGGTTCCTCGGCCTGCCCGCCCCCGTGCTCTGGGGCTTCGTCATGTTCCTGTTCTCGTTCCTCCCGAGCTTCGGCACGGCCATCGTGTGGGTTCCCGCCGCCATATACCTGTTCATCGTGGGGAGCTACGCCAAGGGAATAATGCTCGTGCTCTGGGGCTTGTTCGTCATCAGCCTCATCGACAACTTCCTGCGCCCGATTATCGTCAGCGAGCGGACGAACCTCCACCCGCTGTTGCTGTTTTTCAGCATCCTCGGCGCGGTCAACGCCTTCGGCCTCATCGGCATAATAGCCGGCCCCCTCATACTGAGCATCGCGCAGGCCATGGTCGAGCTCTACCACGAGTACATAAAGAACAAGAACACCTGGGTGGGCTGAGAGGGCGCGCTTTCATGGCGAGACGAGATCCTATGGCCGACGAATATACATACTCCATAAGGCCGCCCCGGCTGGAGCGGCCACGGGTGCTGCTCCCGGCGGTGCTCTTCCTCACCACTATTGCCACCACGGTGATAGCCGGGGCGCTGTACAGGAGGGCGGACATCATCCACCACCCGGCGCAGCTCCTGCTCGGCGTACCCTTCTCCGCATCTCTCATATTCATACTCGGCACGCACGAGCTCGGCCACTTCCTCGCCTCGCGCAGGCACGGGGTCTCCACCACTCTTCCCCTGTTCATACCCGGCCCGCCGCTTCCGCCGATGATAGGCACCTTCGGCGCCGTGATAAGGATAAAGTCCCCCATAACCATGAAGGGCCCGCTCGTGGACATCGGCGCGGCCGGCCCCCTTTCGGGCTTCCTGGTGACGATATTCGTCACGGCTCTGGGCCTGCACCTGTCCACCATCGTGCCCAAGCTCACCACCATCGGCTCCATGGGGCTCGGCTCCTCTCTGGCCTTCGAGGCGCTGTCGTACCTCATAATAGGCCCGCTGCCGGCCAACCACGATCTGCTGCTCCACCCCGTGGCCTTCGCAGGGTGGATAGGCATGTTCGTGACCGCTATGAACCTCCTGCCCATAGGCCAGCTCGACGGAGGCCATATCGTCTACGCACTGCTCGGCCCCCGGCACAGGCAGTTCTCGATGCTCATGGTCGTAGCGCTCGTCGTCCTCGGCTTCTTCACCTGGCCGGGCTGGTTCATCTGGGCGGCGCTGATAACCATCATCGGCATGTGGCACCCGCCGGTGGAGGACCAGCGGGTGCCGCTGGATACGCGCCGCAGGCTTACGACCATAGCCGCCATAATCGTATTTATATTGACTTTCATCCCGACGCCGTTTTATATTATTTGAATGAAGATATTCACGGAAGAGGACCTCAAGGAGTTCGACGGCAGCGACCCGGACAAGCCCATCTACTTCGCTTACAAGGGCAAGGTATACGACGCCACCAACAGCCCTCTTTTCATAGACGGCATGCACTTCGAGCACTTCTCGGGATGCGACCTTACCGAGTACATGGAAGACGCCCCGCACGACGATGAGCCGCTGGCGGAGATGCAGGTGGTCGGCGAGATGAAGAAGTAGGCCCCCGTTTCCACGGCCGCGCTGGCGTTGGCGCGCCACCTCGCCCCTTCGCCCCCTCTGCCGTTCGCTTTTTTTGGGGATGCTCCCCGACGGCGCGGGCCTTTAACCGCCTGCTTACCGGCGCTCTCAACGAACTTATCCAATGAAGCTCACCGTCTTAGGCTCCGGAACATCAACGGGCGTGCCCGTCATAGGCTGCCACTGCGCGGTATGCTCCTCCACGGAGAGGAGGAACAAGCGCACGCGCTCGAGCCTGCTCGTGCAGGACAGGGGCAGGAACATCCTCATAGACACGTCAACGGACCTGCGCGCGCAGGCGCTCGCCAACGGCCTCGAGCGCATAGACGCCGTGCTCTTCACCCACCACCACGCAGACCACATCCACGGCATAGACGACCTGAGGGCCTTCAACCTCGCTCAGGGCGGGGCCATACCCTGCTACGGCAGCCCGGACACCATCGAGAGGATACGCGTCGTATTCGAGTACATATTCAAGGACGACGCCAACGACGGCTGGAAGCCCGACCTTACCACCACCAGGGTGCAGGGCCCCTTCGGGGCAGCGGGGGTGGAGGTGACCCCCGTGAGCATACGCCACGGCGCCGCGTCCATCCTCGGCTACAGGATGGGCGCAATGGCCTACCTGACCGACTGCAGCTCCATCCCGGATGAGTCCATGGAGATTATCCACGGCGTGGACGTGCTCATCCTCGGCGCCCTGCGGCACAAGCCCCACCCCACGCACTTCACCGTCGAGCAGGCGGTGGAGGCGTCACGGCGGGCCGGGGCGAAGAGGACGGTGCTCACGCACCTCTCCCACAACCTCGATTACTCGAAGGACAACGCCCTGCTGCCCGATGGCGTGGAGCTCGCCTATGACGGCATGGTGCTGGAGGCCTGAGGGGCTCCCTCCTTGAAAACCCGCGATTCCGGAAGAAAGTTACGCGGCCATGTTGCCGCGAAAAGCAAGAGGCGGACACCTTCGGTGCCCGCCTCTCTCGCTCCGTCCGGGGGTTTCCCTCCGGACGCCGGTCAAATGGAACCTTCCATCAGAACTCTATGAACTCATAGCCGCACTTGGTGCAGTACGGGGAGGTGTACCTTACCCGCGTGTGGCAATAGGGACAGTACCTCGATCCCTCCCTTGCCCTCAGGATGATGACATGGACGAGCGCCACCGGGAAGAGGAACGTGCCGTAGACCCACCACTGCAGGAAGCTCCGTCCCATGCCCCTGCCGACGAGGCCGGGTATCAGCCCGGCGCATATGGCTATGACGATTATCCAGATTATATCTACCATCTCATACCTTCCACTCCCATTATATCATTTCCTCGTCCTCGTCGCCTGAGTCGAGCTCGAGGGAGGCGAGCTCCGGCAAGGAGGCGCCGATGATGCCCTGCATGTCCCCGTACATGCGCACCGTGTTCAGGACCACCCTCTCTATCTGCTTCTCCCTCTTCGCCCAGTTCTTTATGAAGAACTTCTTCTCCTTCTCGAGGTCCTCCTTCATGGCCCTGAAGCCCTCCACGATGGCCTCCACCTTCTGCCTGAACTCCGGGCCGCAGAGGTAGTTGTACATCGTCTCCATCTTCTCTCCCTTGCCCTCGGCGGAGACGCGCGCCTTGGCGACGTCTATCAGCCCGAGCCGCAGCGCCTCCGCAAGGCTTACGGCAAAGGGTATGGCCGAGACCCAGACGCCGTCCACCTGCCTGAAGGTGGTTATGTCCTTGGGGAGCGCCTCGCTGACGAGCACCGCCATCTCGGCCCTGACCTCCCTCTGGTCGTCCTTGAGCTTGGATATCCAGTCATCGCTCCACAGCTTGGTGCGCTTCAATTCCCAGACTATGGTGCCGCAGGACTGGCCGGAGCGGGTGTATATCCTCTGGAGGATGTCCGCGCCGCGTATGCCCTTGGGCACCGGCTCTATGACGTCGACCGGAAAGCGGGCCTTGAGCAGCTCCTCGAGCTCCTCTTCGAGCACCTCGCCCTGCGTCTGCATGGAGCCCTGCTCCCCCTTGCGTTTAAGTTCCTCTATGGTTTTGAGCATGTCATTGATCTTCTTGTCTTTTTCGGAGTCCTTGAGCCTGTGCTCCTCGGAGAATATCTCGATGGCCTGCGACTTTATCTTCTCGCGCTCGGCGTCGAGCCTGCGCTGGACATCGAGCTCAAACCTCTTTTTATCATCCTCGAACTTCTGCCTCTCCCTGCGAAGCTCTATCTCGAAGTTGCGCGCCTGCTCGGCCTCCTTCTCCTTCTCCGCCATCCTCTCGCGCAGGCCCTGCAACTCCCCCTGCACGCCCTGCCTCGCCTTCTTTTCTTCCTGCGCAGCTATGCGGGCCTTCTCGACGGCCATACGCCTGGCAATGGTCTCCTCGGCGGTCTTTTTCGCCTCTTCTATCTCGCGGGCCCTCCTGCCCAGCTCGTCCTCCCTCTTCTTGAGCTCCGTCTCCCTGGCGCGCGCGTCCTGCTCGAACTCCTTCCTCACCGACTCCCTCATCTGGCGCGAGAGGGTCTCTGTAAGGGGTATCTCCCTGTTGCAGTACGGGCATGTAATGGTCTGGTCCGGCATAGTCTAACCTCTTTTGATCATGTAATTACCTGAAGCCTGCTGAACGGTTTCCTTATAAGAATCCTCCCCCTTGATGGGGGAGGGCAGGGTGGGGGTGTATTTTCAATTTCTCACCCTCCCCTCTATCACATCGAGGGAGAGGAAGCTTTAGCTATATGCCGCAGGCGGGTCAATTATCCTTTATTCTCAGAGTTGTCAGAACAGGATAACACGGAAACGCGACGCATCAAACCCGGTTTCTGACTATCCGTGTCCCCGCCCTGCCCACTGCAGCCTCCTCGACAAGCTCCGGCGTGGTTATTACCACCTCTTTGCCACCCCCCTCGAGGAAGTCGATGGCCGCCTTTATCTTCGGCCCCATGCTCCCCGGCGCGAACTGGCCCGCCTCAAGCCATTTGCGGGCCTGCGTGACGTCCATCTCCGGTATACCCCTCTGCCCAGCGCGGCCGTAGTCCAGGTAGACCATCTCCACCTGCGTAAGGTTTATGAACCTCTCGGCCCTTACCTCCCTGGCAAGCAAGGCCGTGGCGAGGTCCTTGTCGATGACCGCGTCCACGCCCCGGAGCGTGCCGTCCGGGGCCTCCACCACGGGCACCCCTCCGCCGCCCGCGGCTATGACGACGACGCCGCCCTCCGCAAGCCTCTTTATGACCGGGGCCTCGACCACCCTGACGGGCTCCGGGGAGGCCACCACGCGCCTGTAACCCCGGTTGCTGTCCTCGGCCATGGCCCAGCCCCGGCCGCGCTTCAGCTCGTCGGCCTGCTCCCTGGTGTAGAACGGGCCGAGCGGCTTGGTTGGATTGGAGAAGGCGGGGTCGCGCTCATCGACAACGACCTGCGTGACTACCGCTATCACTTCTTTGATGTTGTGGATTTTGTGGAGGTGGTTGTACAGGCTCTGCTGGATCATGAAGCCGATGCCGCCCTCGGAGTCGGCGTCGCAGATATAGAGCGGCATCGGGGGCACGACGTTGCTCGCGGCCTCGTTCCTCAGCACGATGTTGCCCACCACCGGGCCGTTGCCGTGGGTTATTATGACCGGCCTGCCGGACTTGACCAGCCTGCCGATGAAGCGGGCCGCGCAGGAGAGGTTGGCGAACTGCTCCTCTATCGTCCCGCTGCCGCCGCGCCTGATGATGGCGTTGCCGCCTATGGAGACTATGACCTTCCCGGCGGGGGATGACCTCACTACGGAGAGCTTCACGTCCAATGGCAGTCCCTTCAAGACGGTTGCGCACGGTCCCCCTCCCTGGGGCAGAGGGGGACCGGGCTGCTATGCACGAAGCAAGGCCCCTGTGGCCCGGCCCCTAATCCAGCTCCTCGATGAACTTCTCCGCGCTTACGGCGGCGATGGCGCCGTCCCCGACGGCGGTGACCACCTGGAGAAGCGGCGTTGTGCGGCAGTCCCCGGCGGCGAAGACCCCCGGCATGCTCGTCTCCATCCTCCCGTCGGTCTTTATGAAGCCGCCCGCGTCCTTCTCGACGTCCACGAAGTCCGTCGTCGGGTTTATGCCCACGAATATGAACGCCCCGTCGACCTCTATCTCCTTTGTGGCCCTGGTCTTAAGGTCCTCGAGAACGGCGCGCTTCACGACCCCGCCCTCGGCCTTTATCTCCTTGAGTATGTGGCTCTTGAGCATCTCTATCTTCTCGGAGGCGTCGGCCCTCTCCTGATGCATCTTCTCCGCCCTGAACTGGTCGCGCCTGTGGACGAGGTAGACCTTAGCGGCTATCTTCGTGAGGTAGAGCGCCTCCTTTACAGCCGTGTCCCCGCCCCCCACGACCATCACGTTCAGGCCCCTGAAGAACGGCCCGTCGCAGGTGGCGCAGTAGGAGACGCCCTTGCCCGTAAGCTCCACCTCTCCGGGCACACCGAGGCGGCGGGGGCGCGCGCCCGTGGCTATTATCACCGCCTGCGCCCTTAACTCCCCCTCGCTCGTGTCGAGCACCTTCACCTTGCCGTCGAGGGTGATGTTGCGCACCTCGAGGAGTTTGACCTCGAGGCCGAGCCCCTTTGCGTGCTCCTCGAACTTCTCCATGAGCCCGCTCCCGCTTATGGACGGGAAACCGGGGTAATTCTCTATTACGTCGCTCAGGGCTATCTGCCCGCCGAGCATCTGCTTCTCGACAAGCACCGTCTTAAGGCGCGCCCTCTGGGCGTATATGCCGGCGCAAAGCCCGGCAGGCCCGCCTCCGATTATTACCAGGTCGTACATCAGGCAAAACCTCCTTTCGATTCAATCGCTGAGCAATCATCGTAAACCAGATGCGGCACCCAATTCAAGCTATATGTCGCCCTTCAAGATATCCCTTACGGCATCGATGTTCCGGGCATCGTCGCCGGGGGCCTTCTTCGGTGTCTCGAGTATCAGCGGTATCCCTCTTATTGACGGGTGGTTGAGCAGGAGCGAGAACGCCTCGGTGCCTATCCTTCCCATGCCGATCTGCTCATGGCGGTCGAGCTTCGAGCCCGCCTCGCCCTTCGAGTCGTTGAGGTGTATGAGCCTTACCCGCCCCGGGCCCGCCTCGGCGTCCAACCTGCTTACGAGGGAGGCCACCTCTTCGGCGCTCCTCATGGGGTAGCCGGCGGCGAAGGCGTGGCAGGTGTCGAAGCAGAGCCCAGCCTCGATGCCCTCCTTCTGCGCCAGAGCGAGTATGCGACCTATGACGGCGATGTCTCCGCCGAAGCCGGAACCCGCCCCGGAGGTATTCTCGAGGAGTATCCGGGTCCTGGCGCCGGGGGTCGATAGCACCGTCTCCTTCAAGGCCGATACCACGCGCCCCACGGCGAACTCGACGCCCATGGAGCCGGGACTTCCGAGATGGGTGACGAGGTAGTCCGCCCCGAGGGCGTCGGCTATCCCAAGCTCGCCCTTGAAGAGGCCGACCGACTTTTTGAAGAGCGCGTCGTCAGGGGAGCTGAGGTTTATGAGATAGGTCGTATGGACGGCAACGGGCCCGATGGATGCCTCCTGCCTCTTGCGCCTGAACAGGGCGGCGTCCGCGTCGGGCACCGGGGTGAAGCCCCAGCTCCGGGGGTTCCTGCCGAATATCTGCATGGCGGTGCAGCCCAGCTCCACGGCCCTGTCAACGGAGAGGTGGCGGCCGCCCGCGATGGAGGTGTGCACGCCGAGGGGGGTGCGGGGGGTATGTTTCTGGGTTTTTCCGGCCTTCCGCATCAGTGCTTTTTCTTTTTCATCTCGACCTTCCTCCGCGCGGAGGAGGCGAGCACGCTCGGTATGTTCTTGCTCTTCGCTATCCTCTCCAGGTCCTTGTCGTAGAGGTGGTCGAGTATCTTCACGGAGATGGCGAGAGGCGTCTTGGGGTTGTGCACCAGCGCCGTCTTCACGTGGTAGCTCTTTAGCCACTCCTTGTTGCGCGCCACCGCCCGCAGGAGGTCTTCCGGGGTGCCCTTGGTGTTGGCCAGCTTTATGACCTCGTCCTCGGTAATGCGGGGGTTCTTCAACACGGAGAGCGCGATGACCTTGTTCGAGTCCCTTATAAGGAGGTCCCTCGACGCCTTGTTCCCGGTGAGCGCGAGCTTTATCCTACCGGCCATGTTCATGTTCTGTATCATCTGGTAGATGTTGTGCTCATCCATGTTGTGCTCGTCGAGGAGCTCCCTCGGGGCGGCCGTCTCATGCTCCTCGTCCTGGCCGTGTCCGTGCACGATGTTCTCCTCGATGGCCCTCAGTTCCGCCATCAGGGTGCCGGGCGTGCGGGGGTTCTTGAAGATGGCGTCCACGAGGAACGGTTTTCTCCGCAGCCGCGCCGTGTCCTCCGCCAGAAGCACGACCGCCTCCTCCGGGCCGTTGGCCGCAATCTCTCTGAGGGTCTCGTCGTCTATCCACGGGCTCGACGATGCCATTATCGCCACCGCCTCGTTCTCCGGGTTCATCGAGACGAGCTTTTTTATGACCACCGGGTCGAGCTTGTGGCCAAGCGCCTCCAGGGTAAGCTCCGCAGGGTACCCGGCGAGACTCGATGAAGCCGCGGCGGATATATCCGGGTCGCCGTCGTGTGAGAGCACGAAGAGCGCCGTTACCTCGTCATGGGGCTCGATGGCCTCACCCTCGGGCCACCGCCTGCGGGCGTAGGCCTGCCGCTCATCCTTCGGGACGCTCGCCGATATGTACCTGAGAAGCTTCTGCTTTACCTTCATACGCTCCTTTAAGGCCAGACGCCATGTGTGTGCCGGTCAACGGCCCTTTGCCCCGGCCTCCTTCTCGGCCGCGATTATCTTCTGGCTGAGGTACGTGGGCACCTCCTCGTAGTGCGAGAACTCCATGGTGAATATGCCCCTGTCGCCGGTCATCCCCCTCAGGTCCGGGGCGTAGGTTATGACCTCGGCCATGGGCACGAGCGCCTTTATCGTCTGGCTCCCGGCCTTGGGCTCCGCGCCGAGTATCTTTCCCCGGCGCGCGTTTATGTCGCCTATGCAGTCGCCGAGGTTCTCGTCAGGCACGTTTATCTCCATCTTCATTATGGGCTCGAGCAGCACGGGGGCCGCCTGCTCCATGCCCTTCTTGAAGCCCATGGACGCGGCTATCTTGAAGGCCATCTCGGAGGAGTCCACCGAATGGTACGAGCCGTCGTAGAGCGTTACCTTCACGTCTATTACGGGAAAGCCCGCGAGAACGCCGCTGTGCATCGCCTCCATTACGCCCTTCTCGACCGCCGGGATGTATTGCCTCGGTATCGCGCCGCCCGTGATCTTGTCGACGAACTCGAAACCCTTGCCCCGGGCAAGGGGCGCTATCTCCAGCCAGGTGTCTCCGTACTGCCCCCTGCCGCCGGACTGTTTCTTGTACTTGCCCTGCACCTTCACGTGCCCGCGGATGGTCTCCTTGTACGGTATCCTCGGCGTCTTCAGCTCCACCTCGCAGCCGTACTTCCTCTTGAGCCTCTCTACACTCACCTCGATGTGCACCTGCCCAACGCCCGCAAGCAGGAACTCGTTGGTGCGCTCGTCGCGCCTGAACTCGAGCGCAGGGTCCTCCTCCATGAGCTTCGCCATGGCGCCGGGCAGCTTGTCGTCATCCGTCTTCGTCTTCGGGTGTATGGCGAAAGAGAGCGTGGCGTTGACCGGGGAGAACGGCGGGAAGACCACCGGGGAGGCCGGGTCGGATAGGGTGTTCCCGGTGTAGGTCTCCTTGAGCTTGACCGCGGCCACTATGTCGCCTGGCCCGGCCTCCGGCACCTCCCTCACCTTCTTGCCCTCCATCATGTAGACGTGCGAGACCTTCTCTTTAGCGCCGGTAGAGGTGTTCACTATCTGCGTCTCGGCGTTCAGCCTGCCGGAGTATATCCTGAATATCGAGAGCCTGCCGGTAAACGGGTCTA
This sequence comes from Thermodesulfobacteriota bacterium, assembly GCA_046757705.1. Lineage (GTDB taxonomy): Bacteria > Desulfobacterota > GWC2-55-46 > GWC2-55-46 > GWC2-55-46 > JBHHYT01. The sequence continues at coordinate 7,051 of JBHHYT010000007.1, read as the reverse complement.
TGAGGGTCTTGAAGACGAAGGCAGAGAAAGGGCCTGCGGGGTCCGGCGCGCGCTCCACCTCCGTGCCGGTCCGGGGGTCGACGCCCTTTATCACCCCGCGTATGGTCCCCTTGTCCGCCGGGGACGGCAGGGCCAGGTTTATCCCGTCCATCAAGAGGTCCACGCCGATGTTCTTGAGCGCCGAGCCTGCGTAGACCGGGACGAACCTTCTGGTGAGCACGCCCTCCCTGAGCGCCTTTTTAAGCTCTTCCACGCTTATCTCGTCCCCGTTCAGGTACTTCTCGGTAAGCTCGTCGTCCGCCTCGACTATCGTGGCTATCATCTCCTCACGCATGCGCCCGGCGTCCTCTGCGAGCCCCTCGTCCACCCCGGCGACCTCCGGGTGCCCGTCGGCTCCATAGACGTACTGCTTCATGGTCATGAGGTCGACCACGCCCCGGAAACCTTCCCCCTCGCCCACGGGCAGCTGGACGGGTATGCCCTTGACCTTGAGGACCCTCTCCATGTCATCCACGGCGCGCAGGAAGCTCGCCCTGTCGCGGTCCATCTTGTTGACGAAGGCGATCCTGCAGACCTCGAACTCGTCGGCGAACCCCCATATCTTCTCGGTCTGGACCTTCACCCCGGAGATGGCGGAGAGGATGACGACAGCGCCACCGGCTATGCGCAGGGCGTCGCGTGTCTCTGTAAGGAAGTTGGAATACCCGGGTGTGTCTATGATGTTTACGCGGTGGGCCGCCCACTCGTAGTGGTGGATGGCGGCGGAGATGGAAATCTTTCGTTTCTGCTCTTCCGGCTCGAAGTCGAGGATGGAGGTCCCGGCGTCGACACTGCCGGGCCTGTCGGTTACCTTGGCGTTATAGAGTATGGCCTCCGAAAGGGTGGTCTTGCCAGCGCCCCCGTGGGCGATGATGCTCAAGTTCCTTTTCCTGTCCAGAGAAATCCCCAAGACGCCCTCCTTTTTTGTGCCGTTACGGGCCTCAACCCTTTTTTTACCCGCCCATCCCTCTCCTGACGTCGTTTTCACATCCTGCCTGCCGACCCGCCCGGCCCGTGCCCTACGGCACCGGCGTATCAGCCCTTGTGCCCCTTGCCGAAGACCTTCGGCATGAACCTCCTGAAGAATATGCCGAGGAACTTGTTTATGGGGTTCGACCTGTCGAGCATCTTTATCACCGGCCTGTTCCTGAAGCCGAGCTCTATGAGCCGCCTGCTTATCTCCTCGTTCTGCGGGTCGAACTTCAGCCCCTTGAGGAAGACCTTTATCGCGCCCTTCTTGTTCCCCGCGGCCATGTACACCCTGCCGAGGTTCAGGTAGTACTCCGCCTTGAAGAACTCCTCCTTTATCGCGCGCGTGCAGAGCTCGAGCCCGAGGCCTATCTCCCCGCCTCCGAGGGCCTTGCAGAGCCCGAAGTACGACATGTACTCGGGCCTCTCCCGGTCTTCCATGTACGCCTTCTCAAAGGCCCCGAGCGCGCGGTCCATGTTGTCCGCCTTGAGGAAGTTCTTCCCTGCGATAAACTGTTCTCTGGCGCTCGACATTATCCGTTCTTCCCTTCGTAGATTATCCTGAGGCCGTGGAGTGTGAGGTCGGGGGCGACCTCTTTTATGTACCGGGACTCCCCGGCCAGCAATGGGGCGGCCCCGCCCGTGGCCATGACGTGGGGCGCGCCTCCGACCTCTTCGAGCATGCGCACGATTATGCCGTCTACAAGGCCGGCAAAGCCCCAGTAAAGCCCCGACCTGATGCAATCGGCGGTGTTCGTGCCGACGACGCGCCGGGGCCTTGCGAGGGCCACCCTCGGCAGCTTCGCCGTCCTGGCGCAAAGCGCATCGGCCGAGATGGACACGCCCGGGGCTATGACGCCCCCGGCGTACTCGCCCGCCTCCGTCACGTAGTCGAATGTGGCGGCGGTGCCGAGGTCGCATATTATAAGGGCCTTCTTATGCCTCGCGTAGCCCGCGGCGGCGTTGACGAGCCTGTCGGCGCCGACCTCGGCCGGATCGTCCGTCAAGACCGTAACCCCGGCGTCGAGGCCCTCTGTGACTATCGAGGCCCGGCACCCGGCGTACCCCTCGATGGCCGTGCAGACCGCGGCGCCCAGCCGCGGGACGACTGAGCATACGAGCGAGCCCTTGAGGCCCTTTATGTCCATTCCACGAGACGAGAAGAGATTGGTCAGCAGCACCCCGTATTCATCGGGGGTGGGGGTGGGCAAGCCGGTGCCTATCGTCCAGCGGCACCTGAGCTCCGCGCCCTCGAAGAGGCCGAGAGAGGTGTTGGTGTTGCCTATGTCGATGGCCAGTAGCAACCCTTGCGACCCCGCTTCTATCCTGCCGGCTCCACGTCGCCGGAGATGACCCGCTCCACCGTGCCGCAGGGCGTCCTTACGAGCAGGGCCCCGTCGTCGCCCACCCCGAGGCAGATGCCGGTCACGACACGGTTAAAGGAGACGACCTTCACCGGCTTGCCCTCGGAGGCGAAGTACCCTTTCCACGCCTTCAGCACGGGGGCGAAACCGTCGCCCAGATATACTTTATACCATTTTTCCAGCGCCGAATAAAGGTCACGGACGAAGCCAGCCCTGTCCACATCGCTCCCGCATCCAGCGGCAACCGACGTGGCAAGGGGCCTTAACCGGGCCGGGAACATCCCTTTGTCCATGTTCAGGTTGACCCCGACGCCCGCCACGACGAAGTAGACGCGGTCGGCCTCGGAGTCCATCTCAAGGAGTATGCCCGCGGCCTTCCTGCCGCCTATCAGGACGTCGTTGGGCCACTTGACCGTAACGCCCGAGGCACATAAGCTCGATACCGCCTCGGCCACGGAGACGGCCAGAAGGAATGTGAGGTTGTACGCGTCACGGGGGAGTATCTCCGGCCTCAGTATTATCGAGGTGTAGAGGTTCACCCCCGGGGGCGAGACCCACTCCCTGCCGATCCTCCCCTTGCCCCGGCTCTGCGCGTCGGCTATGACGGCCGTGCCCTCGGGCTCCCCGCCCCTGCCGAGCTCGAACGCCTTTACGTTGGTCGACGCGAGCTCCGGGTAGAAGAATATCCTGCGGCCGATGGTCCCGGTCTCAAGGAGGGAGGCCACCTCCACCGGGTTGAACGGGCTTTTCCCGGAACGGAGCCTGTAGCCCTTCGAAGGGCTCGCCTCTATGGGAAAGCCCATCTTCTTGAGGCTGTTGATGTGCTTCCATACGGCCGTGCGGGATATGCCGAGGCCGTCGCTCAGGCGCTGGCCCGATGTGTAGCCCTCGGCGTCGGGGCCGAGAAGCCCCGCCCTGAGGAGCCTTATTATCTCTACCTCAGCGGCCTCTCTTGTTACCATAAGAGACCACCTTCATGCTTATGTCAACGGCGCGGGCAGAGTGCGTGAGCGCGCCCACGGAGATAAAATCTACCCCGGTGCGGGCTATCGCCCCGACGCTTTGAAGGGAGACCCCGCCGGATACCTCGGTAAACGCCGCCCCGCCTATGAGCCTGACCGCCTTTTTTATCCTGTCGAGGGACATGTTGTCGAGCATGATGATGTCCGCTCCGGCGGCGAGCGCCTCCTTGAGCTCCCTCTGGTTGGTGACCTCGACCTCTATGGGGGTTGAGCCCGAGGTATTGTCCTTCGCGCGCCTTACGGCCTCCGTAACCCCGCCTGCGACCTTTATGTGGTTGTCCTTTATGAGCAGCCGGTCGAAGAGGCCGAAACGGTGGTTCTCCCCCCCGCCCACCCTCACGGCGTACCTCTCCAGAGGGCGCAGGCACGGGGTGGTCTTACGAGTATCGAGTATCCGGGCACCGGTCTTTCCGGTCTTTTTGACGAACTCGGCGGTGAGCGTGGCTATGCCGGAGAGCCTCTGGAGGAAGTTGAGCGCGACCCTCTCGCCGGTAAGCAGGGTGGAGAGCCTGCCGGAGACGGTGGCGATGACCGAGCCTTTCCTGATGAGGTCCCCGTCGCTGAAGTCGGACTTGAAGACGACCTTCCTGTCGATGTGCTTGAAGACCTTCTCGGCGACGAAGAGGCCGGCGAGCACGAAGGACTCCCTGGCGACCATCTCCGCCCGGCCCCTGTCGGCAGGCCCGACGATGGACCCGGTCGTTATGTCCCCTGTCCCGGCGTCCTCGGAGAGCGCGGCGTCGACGAGACGGTCCATGTAGTCCATGAACCCCGACGGGGCCTTTGCCCTTGCTCTTGACACGGCCTTCTCAGGTTTCGTCACCCCTTTATACCCCTTATACGCTCAAGCCCGGCGTTGAGCTTGGCCTTCTTCTCGATGAGCCCGGCCAGGCGAGCCCTCTCCTTTTCGACCACCTCGGCCGGAGCGCGGGAGGTGAACTTCTCGTTGGAGAGCTTTTTCTGCACGCCCTCCAATTCCGAGGCGAGCTTCTCAAGTTCCCTGGTGAGCCTCCTGGTCTCCACCTCGACGTCCACAAGCTCGGCAAGGGGGACGAAGACCTCCACGCCCCCGTCCTCGCCCACGGCGGCCAGGGCGGAGACGGCGTCCGCGGGCCTCTGCCCGCCCGCCTTTATCTCGATGGAATTCACCTTCGCGAGCTGCCTGATATAATCGGAGCAGCACGCGAGCGCGTCCCTCAGGGCCGCGCTCCCGGAGATGAGGAGGCAGTCGGTCCGCACGTTCTGGGCGACGTTCATGTCGGTGCGTATGTTCCTTATGGCCCTTATGACCTCCATCACCGATTCCATCTGTGCCGCCTCGGCTGGGTAGAGCGCTGCGGCGCCGGGATACGCCTCCCTCGAAATCGTCTCCCCCGCGCCGGGCAGGTGGCTGTAGAGCTCCTCGGTTATGAACGGCATGAAGGGGTGGAGCATCTTCAATGTGTCGAAAAAGACGGTAACGAGCACGCGCGTGCTCACCTCTTTCCTCTCCGGGCCGTTGTCGCCGCGCAGGTCCTGCTTTACCAGCTCGACGTACCAGTCGCAGAGCTCGTGCCAGACGAAGCGGTAGAGGGCGCGGGCCGCGTCGTCGAACCTGTACGCGTCTATGGCCGCAGAGACCTCCGCGGCGCAGGCGGCCCTGCGCGAGAGCATCCACCTGTCGGCCATGCTCAGCCCACGGGCCTGCTCCACGCCCCCTGGCGCCACGGAGCCGTCCATGTTCATGAAGGTGAACCGCGCGAGGTTCCAGAGCTTGTTGCAGAAGTTCCTGTACCCGGTTATCCTCTCCTCGGCGAGCTTTATGTCCCTGCCCTGCGCGGCGAGCACGGCGAGCGTGAACCTGAAGGCGTCGGTGCCGTACTCGTCCATCATCACCAGCGGGTCGATGACGTTGCCCTTGGACTTGCTCATCTTCTGCCCCTTTGCGTCGCGTATCAGAGCGTGGATGTAGACGTCCTTGAAGGGAACGCCGCCCATGAACTTCATGCCCATCATCATCATGCGGGCGACCCAGAAGAATATGATATCGAAGCTCGTGGACAGGACCGACGTCGGGTAGAACCTCTCGAGGTCTTCGGTCCTGTCGGGCCAGCCGAGCGTGGAGAAGGGCCAGAGCGCCGAGGAGAACCACGTATCGAGGACGTCCGGGTCCTGCTCTATGTTGGGGCCGCCGCACGCCTCGCACCTGTCCGGGTCGGCGGTGGCTACGGTCAGGTGGCCGCAGTCCGCGCAGTGCCACGCCGGTATCCTGTGGCCCCACCATATCTGGCGGGAGATGCACCAGTCGCGGATGTTGCGCATCCAGTCGAAGTACAGGTTCTCCCACCCCTTGGGCACGAACTTCATGCTGCCGTCCTCAACGGCCTTGATGGCTGGCTCCGCGAGCGGGCCGACCTTTACGAACCACTGCCTGGAGAGCGACGGCTCCACGACCGTGGAGCACCTGTAGCAGCCGCCGAGCATCAGCTTGTAGTCCTCGATCTTGTTAAGGAGGCCGAGCTCCTTCAATCCTTCGAGCACCTTCTTTCTCGCCTCGTACCTGTCGAGCCCGGCAAAGTCTTTCCCGGCGTTCTCGTTCATGCGGGCGTCTATGTCCATCACCTTGAGCGCCGGCAGTCCGTGCCTCTTCGAGATGTCGAAGTCGTTAAAGTCGTGCGCCGGCGTTATCTTCACCGCGCCGGTGCCGAACTCCATAGAGACCGAGTCGTCGCCGATGACCGGTATCTCACGGTCGGTAAGCGGGAGCTTTATCGTCTTGCCTATTACGCCCCTGTACCTCTCGTCCCCGGGGTTGACGGCGACGGCGGTATCCCCGAGCATCGTCTCCGGCCGGGTGGTGGCCACCACAAGGGACTTAAGCACCCCGGCGGGCTCGGCCAGAGGGTACTCCATGTACCAGAGCTTGCCCTCGGTCTCCTCGAACTCGACCTCGAGGTCGGACAGGGCTGTGTGGCACCTCGGGCACCAGTTTATGATGTAGTCCCCCCGGTAGATGAGCCCCTCTTTATACAGCGTGGCAAAGACCTCCCTTACGGCACGCGAGAGGCCCGAGTCCATGGTAAAGCGCAGGCGCGTCCAGTCGCACGAGGCCCCGAGCCTCTTCAACTGGTTTATTATCGTGCCGCCGTACTGCTCCTTCCACTTCCAGACGCGCTCTATGAAGGCGTCTCTGCCCAGCGTGTGGCGGTCTACGCCTTCGGCGGCGAGATGCCTCTCGACGACGTTCTGCGTGGCGATGCCCGCGTGGTCGATGCCCGGAAGCCAGAGCACGTTGAACCCGTTCATCCTCTTGTACCGCGCGAGCACGTCCTGCAACGTGGAGTTGAGCGCGTGCCCGAGGTGCAGGGCCCCAGTGATGTTCGGCGGGGGTATCACCATAGAGAAAGAAGGTTTGCCGGCGCCGTCCTCCGGTGTGCCTATCTTAAGGTCTATCCACTTCTTCGCCCACCTCTGCTCGACGGAGGCAGGCTCGTAGGTCTTCTCAAGTGTCTTTTCGCTCATCTCTCAACCGTTCGATTTTTTTTGGATTGTTTTGCCTGGACGATAATCCGCCGGGCGCGTATTGTATGGCGGCATAACCGGAGCCGAAGCCGTGTTTTGGCCTTGAGAGGGCCGTGTCCCGGCCCGGTCATACGATGGGCGGGTCGGCGGGGCCGC